>NZ_CP119805.1:300000-430223 GCF_029338375.1 Halorussus lipolyticus
GTCTCCACACGATGGGCGAACCGCCGGCGGGCGACCGACTCACCGAGTACCTCGTGGCGCTCACTCGCCTCGAAAATCCGGGCGTGCCGAGCCTCCGAGAGAGCGTGGCGGGAGTGCTGGGCGTCGATTACGAGGCCATGTTAGACTCGCCCGGCGAGTACGACGACGACGGCCTCGGGATGACCTACGCCGAGGCCGCAGACGAGGTGTACGACCAGAGCCTCGAACTGGTCGCCCATCTCGCAGAGAACGATTTCGACGCCGAGGAGATAAACTGGAATCTCCTCGTGGTGGACATCGACCCCCTCGGCGACGGCCGGGCCGAGAGCGGCGCGCACGACGATTTGCGCGAGGTCCTCCAGTTCGTCTGCGACGAGGCCGCGCCGCGAGTTCGGGGAGCGACGGACGAGATACCCCGGACCGCCGACGCCCTGTCCGGCGAGTACGTCCCGCCGGGTGGGAGCGGTGCGCCGACTCGTGGGGGCGTTGACCTCCTGCCGACTGCCCGGAACTTCTACACGCTCGACCCCCGGAAGGTGCCCGCCAAGTCGGCGTGGCGCGTCGGCCGAGAGGTCGCAGACGGCGTGGCAGAACGCCATCGCTCCGAGGAGGGCGAGTATCCCGAGGAAATCGGCGTCGTGGCGTGGGGAACGCCCACGGTCCGAACTCGGGGCGAGACCATCGCGCAGGTGCTGGCGCTGATGGGGGTCGAACCCGAGTGGACCGACGCCGGGCGAATAGACGACGTGAACCCCATCCCGCTGGACGAACTGGGTCGGCCGCGAATCGACGTGACGACCCGCGTTTCGGGGCTGTTCAGAGACGCCCTCCCGCAGGCCGCCGGGGTGGTCCACGACGCGGTGGACGCCGTGGCCGAGTTGGACGAACCCCACGAAATGAACTACGTCAAGAAACACGTCGAGGACGACGCCGCGGAGTTGGAAGCCCAAGGCGCGGAGAACCCCGAGAAAGCGGCCAAGCACCGCGTGTTCACCACCCGGCCCGGTGGCTACGGCGCGGGGACCAACAAGGCGGTGGACGAGGGCGACTGGGACGACAGGGCCGACCTCGCGGAGGTGTACAAGCAGTGGGGCGGCTACGCCCTCGGGAAGCGAGGCAAGGTCTCGGACGCTCACGACGCCTTCGAGCGCCGACTGGGCAACGTCGAGGCAACCGTGAAAATCGAGGACACGGCCGAACAGGACGAGTTCGACTCGTCGGACTGGTACGCCTTCCACGGCGGGTTTATCACTGCTGTCGCAGAAACGGCGGGAGAGGAGCCAGCGTCCTACGTCGGCGACTCCAGTAATCCCGACGACGTGGACGTGTACACCAACGAGGAGAAGGTTCGGAAGGCGATGCGCGCCAGAGTCCTCAATCCCGAGTGGCTCGACAGCATGGAGGACCACGGTTACAAGGGCGCTGGCGACCTCTCGACCACGGTAGACGTTGCCCTCGGGTGGGACGCGACCACCGGAGTCGTGAGCGACACCCTCTGGGACGACGTGGCTGAGAAGTACGCCTTCGACGACGAAAGGCAGGCGTGGCTTCGGGACGTGAACCCGTGGGCGCTCGACAGCATCACCGACACGCTCCTCGAAGCCATCGACCGGGGCCTCTGGGACGCCGACGACGAGACCGAGGACAGACTCAGAGACCTCAATCTCGACGTTGACGGCGACTTGGAGGAGCGCGCCAGCGAGGCGGTTCCCGCGGAGGTGACGAGCGATGACGACTGACTCGGACTTTGAGGAGTACGCCGACCTCGGCGCGACCACCGAGAGCGCGATGGACATCGCCGAGACCAGCATGGACCGGGTGCGCGAGTTGGTGCCCGACGAGACGCTGGCCGACCGCCTGCGCCAGAAGTCGGTCCACGCGACCGGCGACCCCGAGTTCCAGCACTTGATGCGCTTTACCGGCGACGACGAGAGCGAACCGGTCAGGGCCGGTGCGCGGGCGGTCCTCGACCAGCGACCAATCGTCACCGACATCACGATGGTCGAGGCGGGCATCACGGGCCGAGGCCACGACTGCGAGGTCCAGAAGGCCATCGGCAACGGCGCGGAGTTGGCCGCCGAAACTGGGATGACCCGGACCGCCGCGTCGGTCCTCGAACTCGACAAGCGAGGCGTCTACGACGGTGCCATCGCGGTCGTGGGGAACGCGCCGACAGCGGCGCTGGCGCTGGCCGACTGCATCGAGGACGGCACCCGGCCCGCGGTCGTGGTCGCCACCCCGGTCGGGTTCGTGAAGGCCGCCGAGAGTCGCCAGCGACTCCGAGAGGTCGCAGACGCCCACGGCGTGCCGGTCGTGACCAACGTCGGTCGGCGCGGCGGAAGCGGCCTCGCGGCCGGACTGACGAACGAACTGGTTCACGTGGCAAGCGACGTGCGGGATGGCGAGGTCGAACTTGCTGAGACCTCGAAAGCATCGAGCGGGCAACCGCGAGATGGCGAGGAGGAACTGTGACCGACGACTACGACCTCGACTCGGGACCCGACCCCGCGGACTTCGCAGTAGCAGAGCCTGAGTCCGTAATCAGCGAGCGGGACCCGGTTCACGCGGTCGGCATCGGTCCCGGCAACCTCGACTACCTGACTCCCCGCGGCGAGCGAGCGATTCGGGAGGCCGACGTGGTGGTCGGGTTCGAGACGGTCGCGGAGTTCGTCGCCGACCGGACCGACGCCGACCTGCTGACCTGCGGCTATGCCGACGAGGACGAGACGCTGGAACGGTTCGGCGAGCGCGTGGCCGAGGGTGAGACCGGGACCGCGGTGCTGATGGGCGACCCGAACCACTCGGGCTACCAGTTCGTCGGGAAGGTCGAGCGGGCGGTCGAGCGAGCAGTCGAGGAGGCCGACGAGTCGCGTCCGGTCCGGGTCGTGCCGGGCATCTCGTCGCTCCAGATGGCCGCCAGCAGGGCGCGGACGCCGATGGAGGACGCGGCGTTCGTCACCCTCCACAAGAGCGGGGACCTCGCACCGGACCTCGACCGCCTCCGGGCGACGGTCGGCGAGCGCCACCTGCTGGTCCTGCCCCGGCCCTACGACTGGATGCCGGGCGACGTGGCCGGGGAACTCGTAGCCGCAGAGGCCGACCCGTCGCTGACGGCGCTGGTGTGCGAGCGCCTGACCCACGACGACGAGTCCATCACCCGGACGACGCTCGGCGAGTTGGCGGAACATGCGGGCGGGACGGCCCCCGAGGACACGCCGTTCTCGGACCTCTCGGTGCTGGTCGTGCGGGCGGAGTGAGACTCGTTGGTCCGCCGGAGTATCACGAAGATTTACCACTTTCTCGAACGAGAGTCAGCGCGTGGCAGTAACGCCGCGAATACTCGGCGCAGTGTTGGTCGGCGGCCTCGCGCTCTACGTGCTGTTGGTCAGCGCGCGGGTCGCGGTCCAGCGATTCGTCAACGTCGCGCAGGGCTACGGCGTCTCGGAGGCCGTCATCGGACTGACCGTGGTGGCGGTCGGCACCAGTCTGCCGGAAATCTCGTCGCACGTCATCGCGTCGGTCGGGATTCTCGCGGGCAGTCTCGACCGAGGAGTCGCGTCGGCGACAGTCCTCGGCGGGAGCATCGGGTCGTCGATAACCCAGCAGACGCTTCTGGTCGGGCTACTTCTGCTCGGTGCGGGGCGGGTGACGCTCTCGCGGTCGTTCGTGCGGTCGAGTTACCTTCCGATGGTGCTGTCGGCCGCGCTGGCGCTGACGCTGGCCGCGGATGGCACCCTTGCGCGCACCGAGGGCGTGCTGTTGGTCGGGGCGTTTCTGGTCTACGTCTACTACACCTACGACCGACGCGAGGAAGCGACGATTCCCGAGAACGTCGAAATCGAGAACGCGGACCCGCGGACCGACGCCGCGGTCGGAGTCGCCGGGTTGGTGGTCGTGCTGGCGAGCGCCTACGTCGCGCTCTCGGCGCTGGAACTGCTCGTCGCCAGCCTCGACCTCGGCGGGTCGCTGGTCGGCATCGTCACACTCGGCATCGGGTCGGCGCTCCCGGAACTCTCGACGGTCACGGAGTCGGTCCGCCGGAAGCGCCCGACGCTGGCGCTCGGGACGCTGGTCGGGAGCAACGTGGTGAACCCCCTGCTGGCGGTCGGTCTCGGTACCGCGATTTCGGGCTACCGGGTTCCGCGCGCGGTGGTGTTCTGGGACCTGCCGTTCGTTCTCCTCACCGGCCTCGGCGCGTTGGTCTACGTCACGCGCGTCACCGGCGGGCAACTCCGGCGGCGCGACGCCAGCGCATTCGTGGTCGCCTACTTCGGGTTCCTGACCGGGCACCTCCTGCTGTTCCCGAGCGGGTGAGAAACCCCCAAGAGACAACCATCCATTTCCTTCGAATAACTGAATATTTCTTTAGCGCGTATAAAGGATGTTTATACCGGGCACTCGCCGGGGCGGACAAACGGCTGGGGCTTGGGAAGGCGTTCGCGGCGACGATTCCGGCGATACCGTCTCGGCGCTGGTTCACAGAAACCCGCGACCGGTTCCGAGGAGCCAACAATCAAGGGTCTCCACCCGAGAATCGAAGTAATGACGCTCCTACTCACGGGCTACGAACCGTTCGGCGACCACGACCGCAACCCAACCGAGGAGGTCGCCCGCGAACTCGACGGGCAAGAACTCGCGGGCCGGGAAATCGTCGGGCGGGTCCTCCCGGTGGAGTTCGACCGGGCGGGCGACGAGATGCGCGACCTCATCGAGGCCCACGACCCAGAGGCCGTCGTCGCAACCGGCCTCGCGGCGGGCCGGGCCGCCGTCAGCGTCGAGCGCGTCGGGGTCAACGTCGCCGACTGCGTGGGAATCCCGGACAACGCCGAGGCAGACCCGCGAAACGAGCGCATTCGGGAGGCCGACGCCGAGTCAGAAACCCCGCCAGCGGCCTACTTCGCCACCCTCCCGGTGGTCGAAGTCGTCGCGGACCTGCTGGACGCTGGCATCCCGGCGCGGGTGTCCAACACAGCGGGGACCCACCTCTGCAACAACGTCCTCTACCGGACCCGCAACTACCTCGAATCGGCAGGTCTCGGCGCGGAGACGCCGATGGGGTTCGTCCACCTCCCGCTGACCCCGGAGGGCGCGGCGAAGAAGGCCCGCGAGGACGAGGCCGCCAGCGGTGGCGGCGTCGAACCCAGTCTGGCGCTGGAGACCCAGATAGCCGCAGTGAAACGGACGTTCGAGGTGACCGTCGAAGCCGACCGATAAAATAGTCCCGCCGAGGAGTCACCCGAGGCACCGCTCTCGAAGCGAGTTGTTCGTCTCGTTGGACTCGTTGATGGCGTCGGTGGCGTCCACGGTGACGGCGAACTCGCAGTCGGGGTCGTAGCAGTTCCGGGGCCGAAGCGGAATCTGGAACCGCAACGTCGCCGATTGGCCGGGCGCGAGGATTGGCGTCTCTCGGGTCTGCGTCCCGTAGGTATCGAAATCGACCTCCGTTTTCGAGGGGCCTGCCGGCGCGCTCCCCCGGTTTTGGACCCGGACGAACAGTTCCCGGCCGTCGCAGTCGATTTCCGCGGGAACCAAATCCGGAGCGTTTCCGCGGCCGTCTCCCAACTGCCGGGGTGAGACGCGCTCTACGTCCATCGTTCGGACGCCGTCGGCCTCGGCCGAATACACCGCTACCACGTCTAACTCGGTGTCGGCCTCGATGACCACGAACCCGGTGAGCAGTCCGCCCCCGCCGACCACCTCGAATATCTGCCGACAGTCGATTTCGAGCGCCCCGTCGGGACCCAACCCGAACTCCTCGAAGTCCGACGGTTCGGCCCTCTCGGCCGGGAAGGCCGGTGCGACCTTCCACCGGAATTCTACCTCGTCGTCGGCCGGGTTGTGGACGTTCACCCCGGTTCGGTAGCGACCGCGGGCGAATCGCTCGCCCTCGGCCTCGCCGCAGACGAACTTGACGGCGTACTGGAACCGCGGTCGGTCCTCTTGGCGGTCCGCGTCGGTCGCCTCCCCCACATCGACTGACTCCCAGTCGAAGTTCGGCAAACCGGTCCGTCCGGTCGCCGTCGCCCGCGCCGGAAGGCCGCCGAGGAGCGACACTGCGGTAACTCCCTGCAACAGCGTTCGCCGGTCGATGGTGTCGGTTTCTCGTTGGGTCATGTTCCACCCGCAACGGTATTCTACACTAACATCTATGAACATAATTCATCGTTCACGCCCGCCACGGAACATTTCTCGACCGCGGTTGATTGCGGGCCGGCGTAACCGAAGTTATCGCGTTTCGGACCCGAGTTGGCTCGATTTATTCCCGAGTTTCGGGACAGCGACGAAGGTTACCGCCGAGCAACCGCGACCCACACCATTACGTCCCGCGACTCCCACACCTTACCCATGACCGGCCTCGTCCAGCAGTTCGAGCGCGAGGCGACCGACGCCGGGTGCGCAGTCCGCCGGGTCGCCGCCGGCGACTTCGCCGAGGACTTCGCGGGTCTCCTCGAACCCCCGGCGGTCGGCGCACCGCTCCCCTTCGAGGGCGTCTCGCTCCCCGAGCGCGTGACCACCGACCCGACGCCCGGAGAACTCGAATCCGCCGAAACCGGCGTTACGCCCGCCAGATTCGGGATTTCCGACTACGGGTCGGTCGCCATCGAGTCCACGCCGGCGGGCGACGAGCAGGTGGGCCTCTGGCCCGGCCACCACGTCGCGGTTCTCGCCGAGAGCGACCTCGTGGCCGACATGCCCGCCGGAATCGAGCGCGTCGGCGAGATTGCTCGGTCGGGCGGCGACGTGGTGCTTGCCACCGGGCCGAGCGCCACCGCCGACATGGGCGAACTGGTGGTCGGCGCGCACGGTCCTCGGAAGGTGAGCGTCGTGATTCTGGAGGACCGATGACCGGGAGAACTGATTCCGCCCAGCGCCGCGAGGAGAAGGCCGCCCGCATCCGCCACCTGCTCTCGACCGAGGGCGAGAGCGTCGAGCGAAACACGCAGGGGTTCAATCGCGGGCGCTACGACGCCGTGGCCGACCTCTCGGACTACGAGGAACTGAAGGACCAAGCCCGCGCCGTCAAGGAGGACGCCATCGCGCGCCTGCCGGAACTCATCGAGGAGGTCCGCGAGTCGGTCGAGTCCCGCGGCGGGCACGTCTACCTCGCCGACGACGCCGACGACGCGAATCGCTACATCCGGGAGGTCGTGGAGGACGAGGACGCTGACTCCGTAGTCAAGAGCAAGTCGATGACCTCCGAGGAAATCGAGGTCAACGACGCCCTGCGCGAGGCCGGCGCGGAGGTCTGGGAGACCGACTTGGGCGAGTTCGTCCTCCAAGTCGCCGACGAGGCCCCGAGTCACATCGTCGCGCCCGCCATCCACAAGTCCGAGGACGACATCGCCGAGTTGTTCAACGCCCACTTCGACCCCGAGGAACCCCTCGAAACTGCCGACGACCTGACCCGGTTCGCCCGCGAGTACCTCGCCGAGCGCATCGCCGAGGCCGACGTGGGGATGACCGGCGCGAACTTCGTGGCGGCCGACACCGGGACGCTCGCGCTGGTGACAAGCGAGGGCAACGCCCGGAAGACGGTGGCCGCGACCGACACCCACGTCGCGGTCGCTGGCGTCGAAAAGCTACTGCCCCGGTTCGAGGACGTGGCCCCCTTCGTGGAGTTGATTGGCCGGTCCGGGACCGGGCAGGCGATTACCTCCTACGTGACTTTCCTGACGCCGCCCGGCGACGCGCCGACCCTCGACTGGGACGCCGACGCGACGGGACCGGCCGACGACCGGGAGTTCCACCTCGTCCTGCTGGACAACGGCCGGATGGCGATGCGCGACGACGACCAACTCCGGGAGACGCTGTACTGCATCCGATGCTCGGCGTGTCTCAACTCCTGCGCCAACTTCCAGCACGTCGGGGGCCACGCCTTCGGCGGCGAGACCTACTCAGGGGGCATCGCAACCGGGTGGGAGGCCGGCGTCCACGGTCTGGACTCCGCGGGCGAGTTCAACGACTTCTGCACGGGATGCACTCGGTGCGTGAACCAGTGTCCGGTGAAAATCGACATCCCGTGGATAAACACGGTGGTCCGGGACCGACTGAACCGCGGCGAGGGGCCGGCAGGAGGAGACGGAAGTTCGTTCGACTTCCTCGTGGATGGCTTGACTCCCGACGAGGAGACCGACTCCTCGGGTCTCGGCCTCCAGAAGCGGGTGTTCGGCAACTTCCCGACGCTCGCCAGACTCGGGAGCGCGACCGCACCGGTGTCGAACTGGGTGGCCCGCGCTCCCGGCGCTCGGGCGCTGGCCGAGCGAGTGCTTGGCGTCGATTCGCGCCGGGACCTGCCGGAGTTCCGGCGCGAGAGCCTGCGAGACTGGTTCACGGCCAGAGGCGGACCCGCGGTCGGGGACGCCGACCGCGAGGTCGTCGTCTACCCCGACCCCTACACCAACTACGTCGAGGTCGAACGCGGGAAGGCCGCGGTCCGGACGCTGGAGGAGTTAGGCGTCGAAGTTCGGATTCCGGACCTGCCGGCGACGGGGCGCGCGCCGCTCTCGCAGGGAATGATTTCGACGGCGGAATCGCAGGCCGAAACCGTCGCCGACGCCCTCGGGCCGATGCTGGACGCGGGCAGGGACGTAGTGGTCATCGAACCCAGCGACCTCGCCATGCTCCGGGCCGACTACCGGAAACTCCTGCCCGACGAGACCGCCAGCAGAATCGCCGACCGGAGTTACGAACTGTTCGAGTACCTCTACGGCCTGCTGGAGAACGGCGCGGACGCCGACGGCCTCCGGGCGGGCGACGGCGAGGAACTCGCCTACCACGCCCATTGCCAACAGCGCACGCTCGGGTTGGAGGAGTACACCACGGAAGTCCTCGGAGAATTGGGCTACGAGGTCCGGACCTCCGACGCGGAGTGTTGTGGCATGGCCGGGAGTTTCGGCTACAAGCGCGAGTACTACGAACTCAGCATGGACGTGGGCGCGGACCTCCGGAATCAGTTCGCCGACGCCGAGCGCGCCGTCGCCAGCGGGACCTCGTGCTGTGAGCAACTCTCTGCGCTCCGCGACGAGACGGTACCGCATCCGATTCGATATATCGCTCCCGACGAGTAGCCATAACTATATATCTATTAAAACATCCCGTATAGGTTCTAAAGAAATCAAATTCTGTCCCAGATGCGGCGAACGATTGCCCGGCGCGTGTGAGCGCGACGCCCGAAGGCGTCGCGCCGCGCGCGAGGGACGACCGAGGGAGCGGAGCGGACGAGGGAGGAGGTTGGGGAGGACGAGGTGCGGGGCGGTCGCGGTAGACGGCTATGTTCAAGCCGAAAGCTAGCTTTCCGGTCGTGTCCTTCGGTCAGTACTAATTAGCCAAAATCACCGACAAACCACTGACTAAATCCCCAAATAACTCAGGAATACCGATGGATTACGCTAGCCAACTCGAACTGTGGAAAGCGAACATCAAACAGAAATCCCGAAACGCCGACTCAGAGGTCCTGAAACGCCCCAACGAAGTCGTCGTGGTCGTCCAGTTCGTCGCGGGTGTCGTCCACCTCGGCGCTGAGGTCCTCGATTTCGGATTCGAGTTCGGCGTACTCCTCGCTGGCCTCTAGCGTCTCGGGGTCCTTCTCGGCTTCGAGGACCGCGCGTTTCGAGACGAGCGAGTAGTAGTCCTGCAGTTTCGCGCCGTAATCGACGCGGGTGAGCATCTGCTCGACGATTTCGTGGAGGTCGTCCTTCGAGACGGGTTTCACGAGGTAGTCGTCGAAGCCCATTTCGAGGATGTCGAAGTCCGGCTTGACCGCCGTCACCATGACGACGCGGCAGTTGAGTTCGCGCTCGCGGATTTCTTCGAGGACCTCGTCGCCGGACTGGCCCGGCATCCGGCGGTCCAGAAGCACTACGTCTACGGACTCGTCGAGAACGTTCAGGGCCTCGTCGCCTTCGTAGGCACTCCGCACGCGATAGTCGTCTTTCAACCACATCGCGTAAAGGTCAGCAACGTCTTGCTCGTCGTCAACGACGAGAACTGTCGATTGGTCGGGGGACATGGTCAGTCAGGCGCGCCTCGGATAACCTCTGGTTACTGACTGAATCATGCGACAAGATAAACTTATATCTTGTGGTTGCTGTCCGAGAACTATTATGCCCACTGATGAATTAAATGTTACATAAAGTGCCGAGGTGGGTCGTCGTCACGAGGAGCGAGACGGGACCGGAATCGAGTCAGAGGGCGTCGAAATACATTGAGAAGCGTCATCAGTTCACATTCCCTACACTTTTATTCACCGATATTTTCGGAACAACTAACTTGGTGTAGTTCGTAGCCGGAACTGGCTATGTCGAAGACCAGTGATCGCTTTTGCCACGGGCAGTGACCCGGAAACGACTCCGGAGCAACGATTCGAGCGACTCGTAGACCTCCCGCCGAGCGCCAAACTCGTCTACAAGGTGTTAGAGTCCGAGGACGCGCCCCTGACCCAAGGGCAGATACGTGACCAAGCGCTCCTCCCGGCGCGGACGACCCGCGACGCGCTGACCAAACTCGAAGACGAGGACCTCGTCGAGGAGCAGATGTACGTCCCCGACGCTCGCAAGCGACTGTACGAACCCCGCTCCATCGCGGACCCGGAGGAGATGGAACGGACCGCGTAGGGGGTAACATTCCCGATGGCACTTAAAGAAGTGCCATACCATGCAGTATAGCTATACGACTATCGGGCGGCTATTTGAACGCCTGCAGGGGTTCACCCGGTCAGACCGACGGTCTGGCAATTTGGGAGACCACTCGGCGTCGCAGGCAAGGGAGTCGTAGACAAATTACTGTGCCTCTGACAACCGGGGCGGTCCTGCCGCCCTGATTTCCGACTCGTGAGCGACTGCTGACCGATTCGGGGTCCGAGCGACGGGCATTCGTCAAAAAGAGACGAATTGGCGCGTCTATCTACTGGAACGCCTGCACCATGCCCCGATACGTCCGGTCCACGTTCCACGACGAGATGAACGTCGCCATGGCGTCCGAGAGGTTGGTCAGCGTCTCGGGGTCCACCGCGAGGCCGTGGGCCGTCGATGGCGGTTGAGCCTCGGAGTTCTTGAAGTCCTCCATCTGGCTCTGGAGGAAGGGACCGAAGGCGTCGGTGGGCACGTCGGTCCGGGGCGGAATCGACCCCTTCTTCGGGTTGAACCGCTTCTGGGCGTCCACGCTTCCGACGTAGCGCAGGAAGCGCGTCGTGGCCTCCGGCGACGGGTTATTGGTCGGGAAGGGGAACGAGTCCATGTTGAGCATGTAGTAGTTCTCCGTGCCGGGGAAGGTAACTTGGTTCCACGCATCGGGGAACTCGAAGCCGTCCTGCCCGCGGTACATGCCCGCGGCCCAGTCGCCTTGGTGGAAGAACCCGGCCTGCCCGTTGATGACTTTGGTGTTGGCCTCCGTCCAGCTAATCGACCCCGCGTCGTCGTTGAAGAACTCCCGGTAGTCCTTCACGATTTGGAGCGAGTTCTTGATGGCCTGCTGGTTCTGCTCGACTTTCCCCTCGGTGAAGGCGGTGTAGGTGTCCATCCCGTGTTCGCCGAGCAGAACCGTCGCCCAGAGTTGCATGGTGGACCATCCCGATTTGGTCTGGTTGGCCATCCCGACGGCGTCGGTGTTCTGCTGAACCTGCTCCATCGCGCCCACGAGGTCACTCGGTTTCGAGAGCGACGAGGGGTCCACGCCGGCCTCCTCGATGACGCTCACGTTGTAGAACAGGTTGTTGATGCGGTGGATGTTCAGCGGCACCGTCACGTAGCTACCCGAGGGCCGGGCCGCGTCCTTCGGTCCCTTGAGGTAAGCGTTCGTCATATCGTTGTGCGACCAGACCGACTCTTGGATGTCCTCCAACTTGTTGGCCCGCGTGTACGGAAGCAGATTCGCGCCGGGCCACGCCTGCCACGAACTCGGCGGGTTGTCGTTCAGCACGCGCTTCTTGATGACGGTCTGGAGGTTCTGACCCGCACCGCCCGACACCGGATTCTGGTTGACCTCGATGTCGGGATACTCCTGTTTGAACCCATCGAACAGGGCTTGAATCGCCTGCGCGCCGTCACCCCCGGTCCACCAGTGCTGTACTTCCAGCGTCTCGAAGTCCTGTTCGAGTAGACCGGTCAGTCCACCCAATCCGGCCACGCTCGCTGTGCCGGTCGCTTTCAGGTACGAGCGTCTCGAAAACGTGTCGTCGTTGACTCCCATTCGTACTCCCCCGAACGGGCACACCACGCACTCGCACTAATGATTTCCGACCATTTCGGCCGCGTAGACGCCGGAAGAAGGGATTACGTCGCCGAAAGCCCCTCGACGTTCTGCTGAAGTCGAATCGTCGCCGTGATGAGGAATCCGGCCACGAGGACGACGAAGACGTTCTCGACGGCCTGCACCACGACCGGATTCAGGCCCGCGACGACGCCCAAGTCCGCGACGCCGAGGACGCCCAGCGAGACCAGCACCGGGAGGAGGTGCCGACGAAGCGTGTCGAGGGCGGTCCCGCGGGCCATCGCCTCCAACTTCTCGGCGAACACCGCGCCGTAGGCCGCGAACGCGATGCTCCCGAGGCCCTTGACGAATTGGGCGACCACCGACTGGTCGATGAGGAGGACCGCGGTCCACTCGACCAGAATCACCACCACGAATCCGGCCTCGATTCGCCGGAGGGTGGCGAGCGAGAACCGCTGTTCGTGAGCAGGGGGAGCGAGCGCCGAGTTGTAGTAGACTTCCCGCATCGAGAACGCGAGGAAGACGATGCAAAACAGCAGGGCACCGTGGCCGAAGGCGGTCAGCGCCCGCGACCGGACCACCGACCCCGCGATGCCGAGGAGACCGTAGAGTCCAGCAGTCGCGCCGACCAGCGCCAGATAGCGCCAGAACGGTCGCTGGGACTCCATTCGCTCGAACCGGAGGTTCTGGACCGCGTAGAACCCGAAGAAGACCGCGGCGGCAGAGACGATGACCGACGCGAGGAAGTGGACGACTGCGGCGCTGGGGTCTCCGGCGTGTGCGGTGAGCGGCGCGAGCGCCATGTCTGTTCCGGGGGTTACGCCCCGCCCACTTAAATTGCGGCGCTATCGGGTCGAAACCGCGGGCCGACGCCGGGCCGGCGAACCACTTTCACGTTTGCCGGGGCTTTCAAGCCACTCGCTCCCGTCTAGTTCGGTGTGCATTCCCACGACCCGGACGAGACGCCCTGCCCGGTCTGTGGCAAAGCCTACGACCAGCGCGTCGTCGTGGAGCGCGGCGACCGATGGGCCGACGTGTTCGGCGGGCCGCCATTCTCCGCGCTGACGAAGTACGCCCGGCGGTGCGCGAGTCGCCACGACGTGGAGGAGGAGCGCGCTCGCAGTGAGAACGAGCGAGTGGTCTACTTCCACGACGACGGCCCGGCGGGCAGGCGGTAATCCCACCGAACGCGCCGACAGTCGCGTTCGAGGACGAACAGCGACGAATCCGGGACGCGACCGGGACGCGATTTTCGGGTTACAACTCGACGGACAGCGACAGGTCCCGCGCCAGCACCTCCAACTCGCGCCGGAGGTCCTCGGCCGTCTCGAACCGGGCCTGCTTGGTCGTCGCTAGCGCCCGAGTCACCACGTCGTCTATCTCCTCGGGGAGGTCGTCGGCGTGGGCGCTCGGCGGCCGAGGAGCGCGGTCCGGGTTTCGGATTTTTCGGGCGATGTCCGCGTTCTCGCCGACGAAGGGCGGTCGCCCGGCGAACAGCGCGTAGCAGAGTGCGCCGAGTTGGTAGACGTCGGTCGCGGGGTCCGGTCGGCCGAACCGCTCGGGCGCGAGGTGTTCCGGCGCGGCGAAGGCGGGCGGGACCGGTGGCGTTCGGACCTCGGCCAGTAAGTCCCCGAGGCCCCAGTCGCTCACTTTCGGGACGGGCCACGCGCCGAGGACGCGAGAGAGGCCGACCGCGCCGGGGTGAAGCGCGCCGTGGACCACGCCTCGGGAGTGAGCGTGACAGACCGCGGTGACGATGCAGTGGGCGTACCAAACCGCCCGCTCGAAACCGACCGACCCGAGCGCGTTCCGGAGGGTGCCGCCGTCCAGAAACTCGACTGCGAGCCACGGCCGGGGGTTCGTCCCGCGGGCGAGAACCGGCGCAACGTAGTCGTGGTCGTCGATGCCGGCCCACGCCCGGACGCCGGTTTCGAACGCCGAAGGGTCCACGCCGGTATCGGACCGGAGCGTCCGCACGACGACCACGACGTGCTGGCCGCCGTCGCTCGCCGAGGGGACGCGGGCCTTCACGGCGGTAGTGAGCGGACCGCCAACAACGTCTTCGAGACGCTCGAAGTCGGCGCGCTCGCCGTCGATTTCCGGGGGTTCTGGAATCAGGTCCGGCGGGCCTCGGTCGTCGGTTCCGGCGTCCGCTCGGTCGTCGGATGCCTGCTCGTCGTCGGCCTCCTCGGTGTCGGAGGTGTCGGAGGTATCGGTTCCGTCCCGGATTCGGACCGCCGGGCCGTCGTCGTCGGTGACTTCGACCACGCCGAGTTCGCCCCCGAGGAGGTCGGCGATGTCCGGGGTCGCCTCGATGGTCTCGGGGAAGCCGTCCTCGTCCAACCGGACGACGAGACGCCGGAGGGTCTCGGCGGCGTACCGGCGGGTGGCACCCTCGTCCTCCCGGACGATTTCGGCGAGGCGACCCAGCACGGGTTCGACGGCGAGGGGGTACTGCCGGGCCACGTTGGCGACGGCGAGGACGCCGTTCTCCCGGACGAGCGGGTCGTGGTCGTCCAGACTCTCCGTGACTTCCGAGAGCGCGGACCGGGCGCGCTGGGGGTATTCGTCGGCGATGTTGGCGACGGCCCACGACGCGCCCCGGCGGACCCATCGGTCGTCGTCGGTCAACAGCGGCGCGAGTGTGGACTCGACCGGGAGTCGCCACGACCGGTCGGCGTCGTCGGAGGCGAGTTCCGCGAGCGACCACGCCGCCTCGGCGCGGGCGGTGGGATTGTCGGCGTCGAGTTTCGCCGTGATGGTGTCGAAGTCGTCGTCGTCGTCGGTCCGGCCCCACCGCTCGCGGGCCTCCTCCCGGAGGCGTTTGGCCCGTTCGCGGTCGGTCGGTGAGTCCTCGTCGGCGTCGCTCGCGCTGGCGGACGAATCGCCGGCCGACGATTCGCCCGCGTCTCCGACCGCATCCCCGTCGCGTCCTGCCATCGGTATGGACGACCGGTGTCGCGCTCGCCGGATAAGTGTTGCTTCACCGTCTCGGACCCGGAAAAGAAATGTATAGTTGTCTTTCGGAAAGGAAGGGAATTTCTAAGCAAATGGTTATACTGTTGGCGGTGGCTCGGGACCGACGCCGACGCTCGCTCAGCGCGGGTCGCCGAGGCCGACCACGGCGTCGGCGAGTTCGCGGACGACCGACACCGACTCGTAGTCGTGGGCCTCGGGGTCGAGCAGGTAGTAGGCACTGCCGTCAACGCTCTCGACCCGGCCCGCCAGCAGGTGGAGGAACTCGAACGCCCGGTCGAGAGACACGGCCTCAAGCAGGCCGGTCAACGAGTCGAGGACCACCACAGTTCGGTTGCCGTTGCCGTTGCCGTCCCACGCTTCGAGGTACTCGCTGGCCCGAACGCCGAGCGTGGCGAGGTCCGCCGGGTCCTCGACTGTTTCCGCCAGTGGGAGGGCATCGCCGGGGGGCGAACGCGCCGGCCCGCCGGGGACGTTCGCCGACGCCGAGCGAGCCATCTCGCCGACGGTGACGAATCCGACCTCGGCGGGGGGTTCGCCGACGTGGCGCTTCCAGTCGCCGAGCCATTCGTCGGGACCGTCGCGGTAGGAGAGGACCAACAGGTTCGTCTCGGCGGGACGGCCTAGAACGTCGTACACCTCTGAGGGCACACCAGCAGGCGACGCAGAGACCCCCAAGAGCGTACTCGATGAGGAGGGCTGTGAACGAGACACAGAAGAAAATAGACACCAACGCACTTAAAATTTAGTAGGGCAATGAAAATCCGAGTCGGTGCGCCCCGCCGGAGAGAACAGCGAGACGTTCGGCCGACGGCACGGCGGTCCGCGACTCTCGGGTCTCGGACAGGTCGCAAAAGCTAACACCCGTGAGTGTGTGGAGTCGGCCAAGTCACATGGGTATCGGGCCAAAGAACTGGCAGTGCAAGGACTGCGGGCGGCGACATCGCAACGACCGCAAGCAGTGCGTCAAATGCGGGTACAGTGTCTTAGAACCGGTAGACAACGAGGAGCGCGCCGGCAAACTCACGAACGCGATACTGGCGCTTCTGCCCGCACTCCTCGCCGCGCTCACGATGGGACTGCTGGCGTGGGTCCTCTTCTTCTGAGATACCAGACGCAGGCCCCCAGCATCGCCAGCGTTCCGTAGAGCGGCGGCGTCGCCAGTGTCAGCACCGGTTCGAGGACGCCGACCAGTCCCGCGCCGGGCGTCCCGACCAGCGCCCGCCGGACGTTCGCCAGCGTCACCGCGAAGTTGGCGACGAACGCGCCCGCCACGAACAGTTTCCGGGCGGGTCCTCGCTCCAGCAGGTAGAGCAGGGGAATCATCGGGACGAGCAGGTAGACGAAGTAGAGCAGGAGCGACGGGAACCCGACCACCATCACAGCCATCGTGGCGAAGATGGCGACGAGGCGCGAAATCGGCTCGGACGCCGGATTCGATTCAGACTCCGGACTCGGCTCGGACGCCGAACTCGGCTCCGAAATCCGGCGGTAGCAGTACCAGACCACCGGCGCGAGCAGAAGGAAGGCCAGCGGCCCGTAGAGCGAGGCGTCCAGACCGGGCAGAAGCACCGAAATCGGCCGCCGGAGCGTCAGCAGGGCCGCCTCGGCCGGAAGGCCGCCCGCGAACTCCGAACTCGACAGTCGAGGAGCGACCGCGACCTCCAGAAACGTCAGATGGGCCTCGACGCCGAAACCGACGACGCCGAGCGTGAACAGGCCGATTCCGGTCAGAGTCGCTGTCCCAATCGCTCGCCACGCCCGCTGGCGGAGCAACCAGAGGCCGACCACAGCGGGAAAGAGTTTGACCACCGCCGGGAGCGCGAAGGCGACGCCGGCCGCCGACTCACGATTGCTCTCGAGCCACCGGAACCCCGCGACCAGCGCCAACAGGAGGAGAAAGTTGGTCTCGCCGTAGAGCAGAGTCGAAGCCGAGTGGAGCGAGACGAGGGTGAACCCGGCGACGAGGCCCCTGTCGAGCCACGGAAGCGGTCGCTCCCGGTACTCCTCGACCCACCGGACGAGGAGGCCCGCCGCACCGAGAGCCACGGCGACGTTGAGCAGGGTGAACACGGCGAACCCGGCCTGCCAACTCCCGAGGACGACGAAGGGGACGAACACGGGGAGCGTCACCGGCGGGTAGACGTAGCCGTAGGTCGGATGGGCCGGCGGCGAGGCGGCGTAGAAGTCCCTGCCGGCGACGAGGGCCTCGCCGGCGAAGTAGTAGACCTGAAAGTCCATCCCGACCATCTTCGGGTGGCGGAGGACGGTGGCGACGAGGCCGACGACGCCGAGGAGAACGCCGACGCCGAGGACGATTCGGGCGTCGCGGGGAGTTTCGGGCGCGTTCATTTGTCAGTCGTCCACACTCGCCTCGGGCGACCAGTCGTCCAAGGTCTGTTGCACCGCCTCCTCGCCGACGGCGCGGGCCAGCGTCTCGAACCCGGCGCGTTCGGCGCGCTCGTCGGCACCGGCCAGCAGGCGCGAGACGATGAACTCGGGCGTGGACTTGCCGACCGTGCCGAACCGTGGCTGGTAGTCCACTTCGAGTTCGAGGTCGTCGTCCAGTCCCTCGGCGAAGATACCGTCCTTCCGGGCCTTGCCGGGCAGGGGCTTGAGGTCGTCGGCGAGGTGGGTGACGAAGACGCCGAGCGCGCCCCGGTTCACCGTGAGTCGGACCAGTCCGTGAAGCAGGTCGGCGGCGCTTCCGGGTTCGGTGATGGCCTCGAACTCGTCCACCAGCATCAGGGTGTCGGACCCCTCGGTCAGGGGCGGGACGATGCTCCGGAGCGTCGATTCCAGCACGCCGGCGTTGAAACTCGCGTGTCTGCGGTGGAACACGATGTCCTCGGAAATCGAGACCTCGGCGCGCTCGGCCGGGACCGGCAGGCCCATTTGGGCCAGCAGGGCGACCTGACAGAGCGTTTCGAGCAGGGTGGTCTTACCCCCGGAGTTCGCGCCGGTCAGGACCGACACCCGGTCTCCGGCGGGCGGGGTGGGGTCGCTATGGTCTGTTTCCGGTAACTCGTGACCGCCCACCGCGTAGGTGACTGGCTGAACGTCCTCGTCGCCGGCCTCGATGGAGACGTTCCGGGCGTTCCGGACCGCGAAGCCGTCGTCTCTGAACGCTGGCCGGGTCAGGTCGAAGGCGGCGGCGAACCGGGCCAGCGAGAGGTTGAACGCGAGGTCCGAGACTTCGGCCTCCGCGGAGTCGATTGCACCCTGATTCTCGGCGATTCGGCCCCTGAGTCGCCGAGCGACCGACCGCTCGCGCTCCTCGACCGATTCGCGGAGGTCGGCCCGGAGTTCCCGCAGGGTGGCGTTCACGAAGTCGGCGGCGTCCACCGCCTCGTCGGGCGTGGCGTCTCGCACCCGCTGGAATCCGGCGTCGGTCTCGCTGGCGACGTAATCCACGACGACCTCGCCGAACTCGGCCCCGGCGCGGGCCTCGTCGCGTATCTCCTCCATCGCGTCGAGGGAGTCGCTTGCGAGCGATTGCACGCCGTCGAGGGCGTCGCGGAGCGAGTCAAGTTCGTCGTCCACGCCGCGGGCCACGTCGCCGCCGTCCAAGTCCGAGAGCGCCGACGCCGCAGATTCGAGGTCGGCGCGGTCGATGTCGGCGGCGCTGGCGAACGCTCCTTCCGAGAGGCCCGCATCCCGTAGCGCGAGGACGGTCCGGACCGCGGCCTCGTCGTCACCGATGCGGTCGTTTTCGGCGTACTCGGCGAACGCCGACAGGACGGCCTCGCGAGTCTCGCCGTCGAGGAGCCGCCACGACTCGGTGGCGTCCATCACGGAATCGAGACGCTCCTCGGCAGACTCACGCTCCATCAGCGGGGTCAGCACCCGGATTCGGTCGGCGGCGTCCTCGGTCACGGCGTAGTCGCTGGCCACGCCGAGGAGTTCCTTGTACACGGCGCGGGTATCTCGCGTCGAGAGGACGGCCATCCCCTCGCCGCCGTTGGCCCGCCGGAGGATTCGGGTCGCGCGCCCGCGAGACAACCCCGCGGAGACGAGCGCCCGGACCTCGCCGGACTCGATGGCTTCGACCGCCCGCTCTGTGCCCAACTCGGCCTCGAGGCGCTCGCGCGTCTTGGGTCCGACTCCCCAGTACTCCTCCAGTCGCATATCCGAGACGTGCGGGCCGCGGCTCTTAATGGTTGCACAAGCCCTTTCAGCACGACTAATTGTTTGTTTAAGAATTTTAATGGAGTTCGAAAGAACGGATTTTATTTCTTTGCGGTCGGCGCGTGCGAGCGAGACGCCCGCGGGCGTCTCGCCGCGCGCGAGGGACGAGTGAACGACCGCAGGGAGTGAACGAGGAGGTTGGGGAGGACGAGGTGCGGTTTCGGGGCGGTGCGGGAGACGGCTTTGCTCAAGCCTGAAGCTAGCTTCTTTCCACTTCACCCACTTTCCGTGCCGACCAACCGAGACAAAACATCTCCCGACCAACTACTCCCGACAAAACCGTTCCCTGCCGACCAACCCAGACGAAGTTCACTTCTGCTGGCCCGAATCAGTTCGATTCGAAAAATTTACTCTCGAACGTCGAACGAGGCGAAACGCTAACAACCACGGAGTGTGTGTCGTGGGACGATGCTAAAGCCGGAGGGTGACGGGACCGGAGCGCGAGGAGACGCCCTACAAATCGTCTACGTCGGGGACGGGGCACGCGCAGAAGCCATCGCCGAGGAGACCCACGCCGAGGTCAGGTGCGAATCGCGGGGGACGACCGCACTCGACCGAATCGAGGACGGCGAAGTCGATTGCGTGGTCGCCGAAGACGACCTCCCGAGCGTGGGCGGCCCGGAGTTTCTGGGCGCGGTCGGCGAACTCTACCCCGGTGTCGCGCGGGTCATGCTCGCCGAGTCGGTCGCCGACGCGCCGTCGAACATCGCGTTCGTGCCGATGCAACCGCGAGACGACCTGCCAGCGCGGGTCGCTCGGCGGGTCGAGCGCGCCGTCGAGCGACTGGCGGCCCGGCGCGAGCGCGACCGACTGAACGACCGGGTTGAGACGCTGGTCGAGGAGTCGCCCGACCCGATTTTGACCATCGACGACGAGTGTGAGATAGTATTCGCCAACAACGCCATCGAGCGCGTCTTCGGCCGCGAACCCGACGCCATCGTGGGCGAATCGGCGCTCGAACTGATAGACGAGTCGGTTCACGACTGCTTCGAGACCGCCGTGAGCGAACTCTGCGACGACGAGGGGCAGGTCGAACGCGACTACGTGGAACTGCCGGGAAAACACCGCGACGGCAGGGAGGTTCCCCTCGCCATCTCCTTCCGGGAGACCGAGCGCGACGACACCAACTACTTCTCTGCTATCGTCCGCGACGTGAGCAAGCGCAAACGCCTCGAGGACCGTCTCGAAGCCGAGAAGCGAAAGACCAAGGAACTCCACGAGGTCGCGGTCATGCTCGAGGAGTGCGAGACCCCCGACGAGGTGTGTCGCCTCGCTGTCGAGACCGCCGAGCAGTTGCTGGAGTTCGACCTCTGTGTGGTGGACACGATGGAGGACGGCGAACTCGTCCCGCGGGCCGTCTCGAAGGGCGTCCCGACCGACGGCTACTACACCACGACGCCCATCTCCGCCGAGGACAACCTCGCGGCGCGGGCCTACCGGGAAGGCGAATCTCTCCGGACCAGCAACCTCCACGACGAAGGCGTGGACCCCGCAGAGAGCGGGTATCAGGCGGCCCTGACCGTCCCCATCGGCGACATCGGCGTGTTTCAGGCCGTCTCGCAGGAGGCCGGTGCCTTCGACGAGAGCGACTGCGAACTCGCCGAACTCCTCTCGTCGCACGTGGCCCAGTCGCTCCAGCGGATTCGCTCCGAGAGCGCCCTGCAGGCCGAGCGTGACCGATTCGCCGCGCTGTTCGAGAACGTGCCCGAACCAATCATCGACTACGGGGCGCGCGACGGTCGGCCCGTGGTCCACTCGGTCAACGAGGCCTTCGAGGAGGTCTTCGGCTACGAGGCGGGCGAGGCGGTCGGACGGGAGATAGCCGACCTCATCGTGCCCGACGAGCGACGGTCGGAGTTCGAGCGCCACGTCGAGCAGATGAAGGACGACGACCATCTCAACACCGAGGTTCGGAGACAGGGAGCAGACGGCATGCGGGACTTCCTGCTCCGGACCGCCAGCGTCTCCGGCGAGCGGTCCGGCGGGTACGCCATCTACACCGACATCACCGACCGCAAGCAGTTGGAACGCGACTTGGAGCGCGCCAATCGGAAGTTCGAGGAACTCCACCACGTCGCGGTCAATCTCGAAGGACTCAACACCGCCGACGAGATTTACGACGAGACCGTCGCGGCCGCCGAGGAGATTCTTCAGTTCGACATCTGCGGCGTGGCCATCGAGGACGACGGCTACCTCGTGCCGCAGGCCACGACCTCGGAGTTCGACGAGGACGACTACAAGATACTCCGCACCGACGAGGGAATCGCCGGGAAGACCTATCAACACGAGGAGACGTACGTCATCGAGGACATCCGGCAGACCGACGAGGGGCGGCGCGTCAACGACGACCTCAAGTCCTTCCTGAGCGTCCCCCTCGGCAAAGAGGGTGTCCTGCAAGCCGGGTCGCGGGCGCTCGGCGGGTTCGACGACGAGGACGCGAAACTGGCGGAACTGCTGGTCTCTCACGCCTCCGAGGCGCTCCAGCGGGTCCGCTCGGAGTCGGCCCTGCGCGAGGAGCGCGACCGGTTCGCCGCGCTGTTCGAGAACGTGCCCGAACCGACCGTGCGTTACGAACTCCGGGACGGCGACCCGGTCATCAAGTCGGTCAACGAGGCCTTCGAGGAGACCTTCGGCTACAGCGAGGCCGAGGCGCGGGGCGAGTCGATAGACGACCTGCTGGTGCCCGACGACCTGCAGGGCGAGGCCGGGCGACTCAACGAGCGAGTCCGGCAGGGCGAGCGCGTCGATGCGGAGGTCAAGCGGACCGCCGACGGCGGCGTCCGGGACTTCCTGCTCCGGAACGCCGAGGTGTCGGGCGACGACGGGAACTACGTCATCTACACCGACATCACCGAGCGCAAACAGCGCGAGGAGATGCTCGACGCGCTCCACCGGACGACCCGCGACCTGATGTCCGCCGAGCGCCAGCGCGACATCTGCGAGACCGCGGTCGAGACGGCCCGGAACGTCCTCGACATCCCTCACGCGACCGTCTTCCGGTGGGACGACGACTCGGAACTGCTGGAACCCTTCATCATGCCGGAGGACACCATCACGACCATCGGCGAGGCCCCGGCGTTAGAGCGAGGCGAGGGCATCGTCGGGACCGTGTTCGCAGACGGCGAGTCGGCGCACCTCGAAAACGCGTGGAATGACCCCCGAGCGGCAGAGAACGGCTCTTCGAGCATCCGAGCGTTCGGCGCGTTCCCGCTGGGCGATTGGGGCGTGATGACCGTCGCCTCCGCGGAGGTGGGCACGTTCGACGACTACGAGATAGACCTCGTGCGGGTGCTGGCGGCCAACACCGAGGTCGCGCTCAATCGGGCGGCCCGCGAGGCCGAACTCGCCGACCAGCGAAGCCAACTCGCGGAACTCGACCGCATCAACGAGGTCATCCGCGACGTGGACCAACTGCTGGTTCGGGCCTCGACCCGCGAGGAGATGGAGCAGGCGGTCTGCGACCGACTCGCCGAGTCGGCCCACTATCGGTTCGCGTGGACCGGGAAGGCGATGGCAGGGGCGAATCAGGCCGAACCGAGCGCCTTCGCGGGCGTCGAGGAGGGCTACCTCGAAGCCATCACCGAGATGCGCGACGAAACTCCTCGCGGGCCTGCCCAGAAAGCCCTCGAAACCGCGGCGGTGCAGGTCGTCCAGAACGTCCCCGAGGACGACGGCTTCGCACCGTGGCGCGAGCAGGCGCTGGAACGGGGCTATCGCTCGGCGGCCGCCATCCCCCTGCGCTATCGGGAGACGGTCTACGGCGTCTTGTGCGTCTACGCCGACCGGGCGAACGCCTTCGACGACCGCGAGCAGGCGGTGCTGGCCGAACTCGGCGAGACCATCGGTCACGCCATCAACGCGGCCGAGAGCAAGAAGGCGCTCCTCTCGGACGCCGTGGTCGAAGTCGAGTTCGAGATTCGTGACGGCGAGGGGTTCTTCGCCCGAATTCCCCGCGAGGAGGGCGGCGAGTTCGCGCTCGACGGCGTGACCATGACCACGGACGGGTCGTTCGTCTACTTCATGACCGCCGAGGGAATCGACCCCGACCGGGTGCTGGAGAGCGCCGAGTCAGCCGACGACATCGGGCAGGCCCGCCTCGTCAACGAACACGACGACGGCAACCTGTTCGAGTTCGTCTACACCGGCCCGTCGCCGCTCGAAGAACTGGCCAATCACGGCGGGACCCTCCGGGACGCCAAGTTCACCGCGAACGGTGGCCGGAGCGTGGTCGAACTCCCGCGGAACGTGGACGTGCGCTCGGCGGTCGAGTCGATTCAGGACTCGATTCCCGGCACCAAGGTCGTGGCCCGCCGGGAACGCGAGCGACCGGAGCGCACCGTCGAGGAGTTCCGCGCGACGCTGGAGGACGACCTGACCGAGCGCCAGCGGTCGGCCCTCGACGCGGCCTACTACGCCGGGTTCTTCGAGTGGCCTCGGGAGAGTACCGGCGAGGAGGTCAGCGAGTCGCTCGGGGTTTCGGCCCCGACCTTCCACCAGCATCTGCGGGTCGGCGAGCGGAAACTCCTCTCGGCGTTCTTGGACGAATAAGGGGTTTTTACGGCGGTTTCGGTCGGCGAACCAACCGCCATCCTCGGCGGACTGAAAGGGCGAGCGCGGTTCGCGTTTGCGTGGTCGTCTCCGGCGGCCCTATTCGAGCGCCGAGCGAAGCGAGGTGCGAGAATATCCGCTGGAGCGACCGCGAACCGCGCGAGGGCTTTCGATACCTCCGTCGCTGTTTTTGTGGCAGAGTTGGATAGGTCACGAGAAACAAGGTTGGAAGCGAGAGGAAGCTAGCTACTGCCGAAACCGAGGCGTCTACCGCACAGCACCGCACCGCTACCGCGGGCCACACCCTCCCCAACCGATTGCGTTGCTCGTCGCTTCGCTCCTGCGCTACTCATCCCTCGCGCGGTTCGGCGCGGCATGAACGCCGCGCCAGCACGCGCCAGACACAAGTAGAGATGTTGTAAAGAATTGTATTTATATTTTAGGAGAGTGTAAAGGTTGCTCAAAAATTCAGAACGTGTAGCCGTGCTTTTCGGTGACGTGGTGGGCCGCGGTGCCCCAGATGTAGTCCTCGCCGGGCCACCACGTCCGGGCGTTGTTGAACCCGCCGACCAGCACGCCCGCGTCGGGATTGTCGGGGTCCGGATGGTAGTTGACCGACCCGCTGTCGCCGTCGCTGAAACCGGACTCCTCGCCCCACTTGAGTTGGCCCTGCTTGCAGATGGCCCCGTAGGCGCAGGTGAAACCGTCTACCGCCTGAATCTTGCCGGTGGTGTGGCCCGTCTTGACGCCGATTTTTTCGAGGCCCTCGCCTTCGGCCTTGAGGTCCGCGAGGCCGACTTTGGTGAACTGCCCGAGGACCCGGCCGGGCGACTCCCGGCGGATGCGCGAGAGCGGTTCGTACCCCTCGACGGGCCGGGCGCAAATCATGTCCGACTTGGGGTAGCCAGACCGGACCGCCCCGATTTCGGTCCGACTGCCGTCCAGCAGGTAGAGCGGTTCGCCCGCGTTGCCGGTCCCGCCGAAGACGTGGTTCGCGGTGGCGAAGTACCGCGACCCGTCGGCGGGGTCCCGCATCGCCGGCGCGAGCGTGCCGTAGAGTTTTTCGCTGGCGACGGCGACGCTCCCCGGCACGCCCCCGTCGTCGGTGGTCGCGTCAGCGCCCGACGCATCCAACTCCTCGACTGCGCTCGGAGTCGCCGCCGCACCCGGACGCTGACTCCGGCGCACGTCCCCGGCCTGCACCCGGCGGACCTCGACCGGCGTGTCCTCGACTCGCTCGGGGACCGCGCCGCGGGCCTCCTCGGACGTGATTTCGACCCGGATACTCGCGTTTCGCCCGCCGTACTCGCCGGGTTCGACCGCCGAACTCGCCACCTCGTCGTGATGGCGCACCGTCAGATTCCGGTGGGCCGCCAGCGCCGACCGGAAGTCGTCGTACCAGTCGGCGGGCACCGTCTTGCGCCGCGGCCGGAGTTCGCCGGACTCCTCGTCGCGGGTTAGACCGTAGACCACCGGCACCTCGTCTCGACTCGCCGCCCGCACGTCCTCCGCGGAGAGGAGACTCGCCGAGAGCGCACCGAACCCCAGACTCAGAAGCGTATCGACGAACCGCCGCCGTCCCATCGTCCCCACGCTCTCGTCGTGGACGGCGCTGGTCCGCGTGTCGTCGTGTTCCCCCATTTCCCGCATACCTGTACGCCGGACTGTCACTTGAAACTGCTTGCCCGCCCGCGATTCGAGCCGGTTGATACAAGTCGAAAGAGCCGCCTGTGAAAAGTTAGCAGGCAACTAGCAATCCCCGGTGAATCCGCCGCGGATACGCTCAACCGAACAATCCACCAGCGAACGCCCTGCTGACCGACAACCATGGGTGGGGTGAAGGGGCCGGTCGCTCGCGTGACCGCGAGCGGCCGGGGGCTTCAAAAATCGTCTTCTCCGCCGTAACAGCAGTCGTTTTCCCGGCTTCTGTTTTTAGGTCGCTCCCAGAACAGCGTCAGTTTCGACCGATTCCGCGGCGTCGAGCGAGCAAATCGCGTCGATGTCGGTCTGCTCGACTTCGACCAGCACGCGGTCGAACGCCAGTTCCCGGAGGACCTCGCCGCCGAGGGATTCGACCTCCTCGGCGAGCGCAGGGGTATCGGTCTCCTCGGCGTCGTCGGTCACGTTCTCGGACTTATCCTCAGCCAGCGTCACCACCAGCCGAATCGTCTCGCCGGGAATCGGGTCGCGCCGGAGCGACCGCACGGTGTGGCTCACGTAGGTCATAGCTCGGTTTAGAGCGGTTCCCACGTCCGCGGCGAGTCGTTCAGTCGCTCGCAACCGTCGTCGGTGACGACCACGAGGTCCTCGATTCGGACGCCGAACTCGCCCGGCAGGTAGATGCCCGGTTCGACGCTGAACACCATCCCCGGTTCGAGTTCGGTCTCGTTACCTTCCACGATGTAGGGACTCTCGTGAACGTCGAGGCCGACGCCGTGGCCGGTCCGGTGGACGAACTCGTCGCCGTACCCGGCCTCCTCGATGACCTCGCGCGCTTTCCGGTCGATGTCCTCGGCGAGGACACCCGGTTCGACCGCTTCGACCGCTGTCTGCTGGGCCTCGCGGACGGTTTCGTGGACCTCCTCGTAGCCTGCCGGCGGGTCGCCCGCGAACACGACCGTCCGGGTCTGGTCGCCGGGGTAGTTGTCCACGTAGGCCCCGAAGTCGAGGACCACGGGGTCGCCGCGCTGGATTTCCCGGTCCCCGTGGCGGTGGTGGGGTTTGGCACCGTTCGGCCCGGACCCGGCGATGGTGCCGAACGCGGCTTCCTCGCCACCGGCGTCACCGAGTCGGCGCTCGATTTCCGCTACGAGTTCCGATTCGGTCATGCCGACGGCCTCCTCGCCGAGTTCCCGGATTTCGACGCTCACTCGGTCTGCCAGCGTTCCTGCTCGCCGGAGGGCGTCGATTTCGGTCTCGTCTTTGCGCATCCGGAGGTCCTCGAACACCTCGCTGGCGAGGCCGAACGTCGCTTCCGAGAGCGTCTCGCGCAGGTCTTGGGTGAACAGCGCCCACATCGTGTCGTCCACGAGGAGATGGCCCCCGCGCAGGTCCATGTCGTCCGCCACCTCGGCCACGAGGTCGGTCGGGTCCTCGCCGTCTGCCCAGAGCCGAACGTCCTCGACCCACGAGGAGTCCCGAATCTGCTCGTCGTACATCTCGGGTGCGACGAAGGCGGGGGTTCCCTCTTGGGGGACGAACAGGAACAGGTGTCGCTCGCCCGGTTCCTCGCGGAATCCGGAGGCGTAGAACAGGTTCGTACTCGGAAAGAGGACGGCCGCGTCCGCACCGACCTCGGCCAGTCGCCGTTGGCATCGCCGGGTTCGCTCCTCGAAGGCGTTCATGCGAGAGGGTTGCTCGGGACGCGATTTAAAAGTAGGGACGGGCAGTCGAAGCCGAGTCAGTAGTGACCCAGCAGGCCCTCGCTTCGAGCCCTGACGCTCGCCCGGTAGAAGCAGTAGTAGCCCGCAGAGAGATAGACGACGCTGGTGGCGACGAGGATAGCGAGTTCTCCCGCCGGGAACTCCCAGAGCCGGGTGCCGTCCCGCATCGCGGTTCGCAGGAGATAGCTCCCCTGCGAGATGGGGAGGAGTTTCAGGTAGGCCAGCCTATCGACCGGCGCGGCGATGAGCGCGATGAACCCGAACTGGACGAGTTGGAAGATGCTCTCGATGCGCTTGTAGACCAGCGCGAGGCCCCCGAACAGGAAGCCGATGCCGAGGACCGCCAACAGGGTCAGTCCCACCAGCGGAAGCACCGTGAGGGGGTCGATGATGAGCCATCTGCCGGTCATCGCCATCATGATGACCAGCAGGGTGCCCGACCACAGCAGGCTCATGAAGACGTTGACGACGGTCTTGACGACCATGACGGTTCCGAACCCGTGGGGCGACATGTAGAGTCGTTCCAGCGTGCCCCACTGAGCCTCGCGGGTGACGCTCCACGCCAACCCGGAGTAGGCTATCGTGGATAGGGTAAACAGGAAGAATCCGACGATGATGCCTTCGAGCGACCGGGTGAGCGCCGCACCGGCGACTGCTCGCCCGCCGAAGAAGATGAGCGCGAAGAAGATAATCATCGTCAGGAACTGCGCGCCGGTGTTGACCGGATACCGGACCAGCAGGATGAACTTCTTGTAGAGGACGACCTTCGCCAGCGCGGCCAGCGAGGGGTCGTCGGACGTATCGGCGTCAGCGGTCGCCATCGGCGCTCACCCCCGAAGCGACTGCGCCGCCGGCGTTCGCATCCGGGCCGTCCTCGGATCGGTCGGACGACGAGGCCGAGTCGTCGCCGGTCTTCTCGGGACCGGTCTCAGTGAGCCTGAGAAAGACCTCTTGAAGGTCCGGTTCGACCGATTCCACGTCGCGTAGCTCTTGGTCGGCCGCGTTGAGGAGGTCGAACACGTCGTAGAGTTCGTCGCCCTCGGTCGCGGTGAACCCAATCGTGAACCGGTCGCCGTGGTCGGTGCAGTCGGCGTCTACCGCCCGCTCGACCCGGCGCTGAACGTCCTCCTCGACCGGCGGTTCGACCGTGACCTCGTACTGGCGGGTTCGGAACAGGTCCAGCAGGGCATCCACTTCGTCGTACTCCACGACCCCGCCGTCGTTGAGGACTAACACCTTGTCACAGACGGTCTCGATAACGTCCATGTCGTGACTGCTCAGGACGATAGTCACGTCCTCGCGCTCGGCGAGTCTGCTGAGTTCCGTCCGGAGTTCGAGCGAGGTTTCGATGTCCAACCCAAGCGTGGGTTCGTCCATGAACACCACGTCAACGTCGCGGGCCAGCGTCGAGGCCAGCGAGGTCTTCTGTTTCATGCCCCGCGAGAGGTCGTTGACCGGGGTGTCCGCGCGGTCCGCGAGACCGAACTGCTCCAACAGCGATTCGTGACGGTCGCGCAGGTCCTCGGGGTCGTCCCCGCCGAGACCGGCGAAAAACGAGAGGTTCTCCTGAACAGTCAACCGCCAGTAGATGTTTCGCGCGCCCTCGAGAATCGCGCCGACTTTGCCGTAGGCGTCGTCTGGGTTGTCGTGAACGTCGATGCCCGCGATTTCGACCGTCCCCGAGTCGGGGACGATAAGTCCGAGCATCGACTTGATGGTCGTCGTCTTCCCGGCACCGTTGGGACCGAGGAGACCGACGACCGTTCCCGTCTCGATTTCGAAGGAAACGTCGTCTATCGCCGTGACGGCCTCCTCGCCCTCGCCGAAGGTCTTTCGCAGACCCTCGACATGGATTGCAGGTTTCTCGACCGATTCCGTGCCATCACTCATAATGTGGTTCGTTAATTTTACTCATTCGACCCATTTTAATTGTTGTGCTTGTTGTCCCACGTAGCTCACTTCCGGCCCGAGTGTCGAGCAACGCCGACCGACGACCGACTCGACAGCGCGCGTCGCGGTGAGAAACGGCACCGCGACGACTGACATACAGCGGCGACGGGACGTTAGATAATTATATAATTCTTAAACAAATATTTCCCCATTCTATAGAAATATTTTCCTACATTCGGTATCGCGCTCTCCCACTTCTGACCCCCAATCACGTCCAGTCAGCGACTGTCCACGTCAGCGACCGCCCCGTCAGCTAAGTAGAACGCCATAGTACGCCACTCGTGGTTCGGGAGCAAGTGGCCGAGTTCTCGGTCGAGTACGTGCAAGCACTGGACGAGGAGGGGACCCTCGACGACGAGCAGGCACCCGACGTGGACGACGAGGACCTCCTCGAACTGTATCGACTGATGCGCCTCGCCCGGCGAACCGACGAGCGGGCCGTCGCGCTCCAGCGCCGGGGCGAGTCGGGGACCTACGCCCCCGGAATCGGGCAGGAGGCCGCGCAGGTCGGGTCGGCGTTCGCGCTCGCGAGAGACGACTGGATGGTGCCGTCCTTCCGGGAGAGCGCGGCCTACCTCACCCGAGGAGCGCCGGTCCACCGACTCCTCTGGTACGCGATGGGGATGGAGGAGGGCGCGGAGGTCGCCGACCGCAACATGCCGCCCTCGATTCCGGTCGGTTCGCAGGCCCTCCACGCCGCCGGTCTCGGGTGGGGCCAAGCAATCCGCAGAGACGAGACGGCCACCCTGACCTACTTCGGCGACGGCGCGACGAGTCAGGGCGACGTGTACGAGGCCATGAACGTCTCGGGGGTCTTGGACGCTCACACGGTCTTCTTCTGCCAGAACAACCAGTGGGCCATCTCGGTCCCCCGCGAGCGCCAGAGCCGTGCCGAGACGCTGGCCCAGAAGGCGATTTCGGCGGGCATCGAGGGAATCCAAGTGGACGGCAACGACGTGCTGGGCGTCCTCGGCGTCGCGCGGGACGCGCTCGAATCGGCCCGAAACGGAAATCCCGTACTGGTCGAGGCGCTGACCTACCGCCAGTCGATGCACACGACCAGCGACGACCCGCGGGTCTACCGGAGCGAGGACGACGAGGGCGACTGGGACGCCCGCGACCCAATCGTCCGGTTCGAGCGCTATCTCAGAGACGAAGGCGTGCTGGACGACGACCGGGCGGCCGAAATCGCCGACGACATCGAGGCGCTCCTGAGCGACGAAATCGACCGGGCGCGAGGCGGCAGAGAGGAGGTCGAACCCGCGGAGATGTTCGACCACGTGTTCGCCGAGACGCCGCCGGAACTCCGGCGACAGAAGGAGGCCTTCGAGCGCGAGGAGAGCGAGGAGGGCGAGACCGGCCCCGCGAGCGCCGAGGACGGACTCCGAGGGGAGCGCGAGGCCGGGGGCGCAGAAATTCCCGAGAGCGTCGAGAAGCAAAGAGACGGGACCGCCGACGAGCAAAGAGACGAGGACGACGAGGTGGACGACCGTGGCTAACGAAATCCGCCTCGTGGAGGCGATTCGACAGGCCCTCGACGAGGAGATGGCGCGCGACGAATCGGTAATCGTCTACGGCGAGGACGTGGGCGTCAACGGCGGCGTCTTCCGGGCGACCAAGGACCTCATCGAGGAGTACCCCGAGCAGGTCTACGACACTCCTCTCGCTGAGGCCGCCATCCTCGGCCTCGGCGTCGGTCTCGCCGGGGCCGGGTTTCGGCCCGTGCCGGAAATTCAGTTCGCCAGTTTCGCGTATCAGGGCTTCCACCAACTCGTCCAACACGCGAGTCGGATGCGGAGCAGGACCCGCGGGACGCTCGGCGTGCCGATGACCGTCCGGATGCCCTACGGCGGGGGCATCCGGGCGCTCGAACTCCACTCCGAGAGTTACGAGGCCGGATTCGCCCACGTTCCGGGTCTGAAGACGGTCGTGCCTGCAAATCCCGCCGACGCCAAGGGCCTGCTGACCGCCGCGATTCGGGACCCCGACCCCGTAATCGTCCTCGAACCGACCAGTCGCTACCGGGCCTCCCGCGAGTCCGTGCCGGAGGGCGAACACGTCGTCCCCCTCGGGGAGGCCGAAGTCGTGAGCGAGGGCGAGGAGGTAACGGTCGTGGCGTGGGGCGCGATGGTAGCCGAGACCATCGAGGCTGTCGAGGACGCCGACGCGGACGCCGAGGTCATCGACCTCCGGACCGTCTCGCCGATGGACTCGGAAGCGATTCTGGCCTCGGTCCGGAAGACCGGTCGGTGCGTCGTGGTCCACGAGGCCCCCAGAACCGGCGGCCTCGCCGCGGAAATCGTCGCCCGCATCAACGACGACGCGCTCTACTATCTGGAGTCGCCGGTCGAGCGAGTGACAGGCTACGACGTGCCCTTCCCGATGTTCGCCCGCGAGGCGGCTTACCGGCCCGACGCCGACCGGATTCGGCGGGGAATCGAGCGAGTGCTGTCGGCGTGAAAGCTAAGCGAGTCGGCGTTGTCACCCCATCGGGGGATTCGAATGCAAGCATTCGTGATGAACGGAATCGGCGAGACGGGATTCGCCGAGAAGGACCGACCGGAACCGGGGCCGAACGACGCGATACTGAAACCGACCAAGGCGCTCATCTGCACGTCGGACGTTCACACCGTCCACGGCGCAATCGGCGAGCGCGAGGACCTGACGCTGGGCCACGAGGCCGTCGGCGTCGTGGACGAAGTTGGCTCGGAAGTCGAGGAGTTCGCCGAGGGCGACAGGGTGGCGGTCGGAGCCATCACGCCCGACTGGGGGTCTGAGGCCGCCCAAGACGGCCACTCCTCGCAGTCCGGCGGCGCGCTCGGCGGGTGGAAGTTCGCCAACGAGAAAGACGGCGCATTCGCCGAGTACGTCCACGTCAACGACGCCGACGCGAATCTGGCCCACATCCCGGAGGGCGTCGAAGACGAGGAGGCCGTCTACGTCTGCGACATGCTCAGCACGGGATTCACCGCGGCCGAGAACGCCGAGATTCCGATGGGCGGGACGGTGGCCGTCTTCGCGCAGGGACCGGTCGGCCTGATGGCGACCAAGGGCGCGGAACTACAGGGCGCGGGCCGAATCATCGCCGTCGAGAGCGTCCCGGAGCGACAGGAGTTGGCCCGCAAGTACGGCGCGGACGAAGTGGTGAATTTCGAGGAAGTGGACCCGGTAGAGAAGATTCTGGAACTGACCGCCGACGAGGGAGACCCGGCAGGCGTCGATGCCGCAATCGAGGCCCTCGGCAGGGAGGAGACGCTGGCCGACTGCGTGGCGGTGACGAAACCCGGTGGAACTATCTCTAACGTCGGCTACTACGGCGAGGGCGAGACAGTCGGGATTCCGAGAGAGGCGTGGGGCGTCGGCATGGCCGAGAAGGACATCGTGACCGACCTCTGCCCCGGCGGGCGGGTTCGCCTCCGGCGACTCCTGCGACTCATCGACGCCGGCCGGGTGGACCCGACGCCGATGACGACCCACGAGTTTGACTTCGAGGACATCGACGAGGCTTTCGAGTTGATGGCGTCGAAAGAAGACGGCGTTATCAAACCGCTGGTGACGTTCTGAGGTGCGTGGCCGGGGGACAGTTCATTTCGGTCAATCGGCGTCGGAGCGAACGCCGCTCGCCCGATAGACTGTCTCGTCCAGTCGGAGTTCGCCGCGGGCGAGATAGACCCACGCGAGGACGAACAGACAAATCACGCTCAGGCGGACCAGTTTGACCTCGAGGTTCGCCGTCAGCGTCGTTCGGGTAAGTTCCACGAATTGGGGCACCGCCACTCCGGCTATCGTCCGCCCGTACAGGAGTTCCGTCAGGACGCGACCGAAGTGAATCCCGACCGGGAGACCCAACTCTCCGGTGAGGAGATACGCCAAGGAGAACGTGATGCCTACAAGGGCGGCGTCGATAGCCACGACGACGTTTCCGCGAAGCGGAACGTGATAGAGTCCGAACAGCAACAGGCTGGCGGCGGTAGCGACCGTCGTCGCCACCGTCGGCGAGAGGCCGCGTGCGGTGAGTCCTTCCGCGAAATTCCCGAGAACGATTCGCCGATAGACGACCTCCTCGTAGACGTTCCCGAGAAGGAACGACTGGAGAAAGGCGACGAACACGACGCCGACGACGAGGGGGACCCCAGCGCCGCTTCCGCCACCGACGGCGAGGTCCACGTCTCGCAGTCCTCGGAGTTCCCCCCAGAAGACCGACACGGCGATTCCGACGACGGTGAACACCGCACCGGCCACGAAGTTCCGAATCCAGTGCCGACCGACGTTCAGACCGAACTCCGTGTACGCCCGGCGTTCAAGCCTCGCGGCAACCACAATCGCCACGACGACGAGGACGACGTACAGCGCGCTCAAGGCCAACAGCGTCAGCACCTCGAGACCGATGGACGACTCCGTGACCGATGGCACGACCGTCCCGAGCGAAACGATTCCGGCCCGGAAAATTGCGAGCGTCAATACGGCCGGCAGAAGACCTCGAAGGGTCGCACGTAGCCGACTCGAATCATCACCTCGGAGAATAGTCATAACATCGTACAAGTAAATATGCGTATATCATAACCGGTTCGGTATCGCTCGGAAAACGCCAGCCGGCCCGTCGCACTTGGCACTCCGGAACGGCGGAACCGACGGTGTCCGCAATCAGTACGCCTCGGCTTCGAGGTCTTCGAGGTGTTGCTGGAGTTCGGGGTACTCCTCGACCCTGACGAAGCCGTACTCACAGCCGCCGTAGAAAGTGTCGGGAATCTCGTTCTCGACCAGCATCAGTTCGGGGTCGGCGTCCACGTGGTTGACCTTCGCCAGCGGGACGACGCGGGCCTCCTCGGTGCCGTCTAAGCAGACCACAGTGCGTTCGCGGAACAGAACCGCGTCGAACTCCAGCGCGTCGTACTCGTCTACCGTGAACACGGTCGGGCGGGACGGAGACATACTCGAACCACCAGCGACCAGAACAATAAACCCACGGCACAGCGACGGGACAGCCCGAAAGGCCGCGATAGGACTCGGCACACAGAACTAAGGCCGAAAACGCCGAGGCAAGGGACATGGAGTACGTTCGACTCGGTTCGACCGGCACCAAAGTATCCGAAATCTGCTTCGGGACGTGGCGCTTCGCCAAGGAGACCGACGGGACCGTCGAGACCGACCGCGGGACCGCCCACGACCTGCTGGACACCGCGTGGGACCACGGAGTCAACTTCATCGACACCGCGAACGTCTACGGCGACCCCAACGGCACCGCCGAGGAGTGGCTCGGCGATTGGCTCTCGGACTACGACCGCGAGGACTTCGTGCTGGCGTCGAAAGTCTACTTCGGGTTCAATGACGGGCCGAACGACCGCGGCCTCTCGCGCAAACACGTCCGGAGCCAGATTCGGGGGACACTCGAACGCCTCGGCACCGACTACCTCGACCTCTACTACATCCATCGCTGGGACGACGAGACGCCAATCGAGGAGACCCTTCGGACCCTGAACGAACTCGTCCGCGAGGGGAAGGTCAACTACCTCGGCGCGAGTTCGATGGCGGCGTGGAAGTTGACCAAGGCGCTCTGGACCAGCGACGTGGAGGGGATAGAGCGCTTCGAAGTCACGCAACCCCGGTTCAACCCGGCCTACCGCGACCCGGTAGCGGACTACCTCAACCTCTGCGCCGACCAAGACCTCGCGGTCTGTCCCTACTCCCCCCTCGAAGGCGGGTTCCTGACCGGGAAGTACGAGCGCGAAGGCGACGGTCCCGAGGGGTCCAGAGGCGACCTCTACGACTGGAAGAACCGGTTCGACGACCGCCAGTGGGACGTGCTGGACGCGATTCGGGAAGTCGCCGACGACGAGGACGCCACGCCCGCCCAAGTCTCGCTTCGGTGGTTGGCCGACCAGCGCGATTTCCGGTGCATCCCCATCGTCGGCGCGCGGACCACCGACCAACTGGAGGAGAATCTGGGTGCGACAGACGTGTCGCTCTCGGACGAGCAGTTCGACCGAATCGAAGAAGCGTACGAGTAGCGAGGTTGTCGAGTCAAATTTAAAGAGACAGAGCAAAAGGTCGATAGTATGACAGAAGACAGAGAAGACGCGACCACCGACGACCACCATGTCATTGCCGCGGCAACCACGGAAAGATACGGGGTCTTCGACGGTTTCGAGGCCGTCGATATGGGTGAAACGAACGCCGTTGACGACCACGACATCAAAGGTCTCGGGGAAAGAGACAAAGGATAGCTGGTCGTTCGGCTTCGGACGCTAACTCGGCATCTTCCGCTTTCGGTCGCTACATTTCCGCCAAAGCCGGAATTTTATACCCGCCCTGAAAAGGTTGCACCGTGAGCGACGACCGAGACGCGCCGGAATCCTCGCAGAGCGACCAGTCACGCCGCCAAACTGTCGGCCTCGTCGCCGGCGTCTTCGTCCTCTCGACCGCGGCGGGGGCCTACGAAATCGCGCCCGCCAGCGTCCTGCCACTCGTCAGGGACTCCCTCGGCGTCAGCGGAACGGCGGCGAGTTGGCTCGTGAGCGTGATGTACCTCACCGCGGTCATCGCCAGCGTCCCGGTCGGGATGGTCCTCGACCGGGTGCGCGTCCGGCGGGCGGTCGCCGTGGCGGCAGGCGCGCTCCTCGTTGCCGGGGCGTGGGGCTGGTTCGCCGCGACCGCCGGGGCCTACTGGTGGCTGTTCGCATCCCGAATTCTGGGCGGGTTCTCCTACGTCGTGGTCTGGAACGCCGGCGCGAACCTCGTCGGGCAGGCGGTCGAACCGGACGTGAGAGCCACCGCTGTCGGCGTGTTCACGGCGAGCGCGCCGGTCGGATTCGCGCTGGGGCAGTTCGGGAGTCCGCTCGTGGCCGACTCGCTTGGGTGGCCCGCCACGCTCCCGACGTTCGCGGCCATCGCAGTGGTCGGCGTAGTCGTGTTCCTCGCCTCGACTCGGGGCCGAGGACTCGCCGTCGAAACCGACGCGCCGGACCGCTCGGAGGTCCGGGAGTTGTTCGCCAATCGGTCTGCGTGGACCCTCTACGTCCTGTGTTTTCTGGCGTTCTCGCTCTACCTGTTTCTCAACAGTTGGCTCCCGAGCTATCTGACCAAGCAGTTGGGCGTCTCGCTGGCACTGAGCGGCCTGCTGACCGCCCTGTTTCCCGCGGTCGGGGTGGTCTCGCGGACCAGCGGCGGACTCCTCTCGGACCGACTGTTCGGCGGCGAGCGCAGGCCGGTGGCTCTGCTGTCGTTCGTCCTCGCCGCGCCCGCCGTGGTCGGGTTCGTCTTCGTGACGCAGGTCAGCGTGGTCGTCGCGCTCCTGCTGGTCGCCGGGTTCGCGGTCCAACTCGCCATCGGTCTGCTGTACACCTACATCGTGGAGGTCGTCGCGCCCGCGGTCCGGACCACCGCGGTGTCGATGCTGACCAGCGTGGGCCTTCTTGGGGCCTTCCTCGCGCCCATCGTCGGCGGCGAAATCATCGGTCGAGCGGGGTACCGCCCGGCCTTCCTGCTGGCCGGCGGCGTCGCGGTGGCGGGAATCGCGCTGGCGTGGTACGCGCCGGAAGGCAGAGAGCAATGAAGACGTGTTTTAGAGATAACCGTATCTTTCCGAGAGCGGACGCGCTTGACTCACCGCCGAGGACGTGAGCCGGGCGGCAAGCCGGTCGTCGGAAAGTACTTTGCCCCTGCGAGACGAGTGCTAGACTTAGAGGGTGGGAGATAATGCCAGACAAACCGCACCAGAATTTGGCCATCATCGGCCACGTAGACCACGGCAAATCGACGCTCGTCGGACGACTGCTGTTCGAGACCGGAAGCGTGCCGGAACACGTCATCGACCAGTACAGGGACGAGGCCGAGGAGAAAGGCAAAGGCGGCTTTGAGTTCGCTTACGTGATGGACAACCTCGCCGAGGAGCGCGAGCGCGGCGTCACCATCGACATCGCCCATCAGGAGTTCGAGACCGACACCTACTACTTCACCATCGTGGACACGCCGGGCCACCGCGACTTCGTGAAGAACATGATTACGGGGGCCAGTCAGGCCGACAACGCGGTCCTCGTGGTGGGCGCTGACGACGGTGTTGCACCCCAGACGCAGGAACACGTCTTCCTCGCCAGAACGCTGGGTATCAACGAACTCATCGTGGCGGTCAACAAGATGGATGCGGTCGAGTACGACGAGACTCGCTACAAGGAGGTCGTCTCGGAGGTCAGGGACCTGCTCGACCAAGTGCAGTTCGACACCGAGGACGCGAGTTTCATCCCAATCTCGGCGCTCGAAGGCGACAACGTGGTCGAGCGGAGCGACAACATGCCGTGGTACGACGGCAAACTCGTGCTGGAGGCACTCAACAACCTCGAAGAACCCGAACCGCCGACCGACGCGCCGCTCCGCCTGCCGATTCAGGACGTGTACACGATTTCGGGCATCGGGACCGTGCCGGTCGGGCGCGTCGAAACCGGGGTGTTGAACACCGGCGATTCGGTCTCGTTCCAGCCCTCGGACGTGGGCGGCGAGGTCAAGACAATCGAGATGCACCACGAGGAGGTCCCGCGGGCCGAACCCGGCGACAACGTGGGGTTCAACGTCCGCGGCGTGGGCAAGGACGACATCCACCGGGGCGACGTGTGCGGTCCCGCCGACGACCCGCCGAGTGTGGCCGAGACGTTCACGGCCCAAATCGTCGTGATGCAACACCCCTCGGTCATCACCGCGGGCTACACGCCGGTCTTCCACGCTCACACCGCCCAAGTCGCCTGCACGCTGGAGTCCATCGACCAGAAAATCGACGCCTCGTCGGGAGAAGTCGAGGAGGAGAACCCCGACTTCATCCAGTCGGGCGACGCCGCGGTCATCACGGTCAGACCCCAGAAGCCCCTGAGCCTCGAACCCTCCTCCGAGATTCCGGAGTTGGGAAGCTTCGCAATTCGGGACATGGGCCAGACCATCGCCGCCGGCCGTGTGCTAGAGGTCAGCGAACGGTAAGCCGACCCAACCGCGACGGACGCCGGGGACAGAGCGCCAGACCCCCAATTCGGGGGAAATCCCCAACTGCGTCAGACATCGTTTGATTTTACTACCTGTACGGAAGTGGTTGTAACATGGGTTTTGGTAGCTACGACGAGTCCGAGCAAAAGGACCAAGACAGCGATTTCGACGAGGAGGACGCCGTCAACGTACACGCAAACTCTCACGAGGGCGAAGTTTCGTTCGACTCGGAGGCCTCGCAGGACGAACTCCTCGACCAGTTGAACGAAATCAAGAACGGCGGCGAAGAAGACGAGGAGTAATTTCCCGTCTGTCGAAACCGGGCCGGTTTTAACTCCTTCTGGCGTATTCTGGCGCGTGAAGAACGTCACGGACAGAACCAGCAACCCCTTCGGAATGTCGCCGCCCTGCCGACACGAGTGCGAGTCCGGAGTTCGCGCCGTCTTCGGCTACGGCGACGCCAACGCCGACTTCCACGTGGTCGGCGACCATCCGGGCGTCCACGGCGGCCGAGAGACCGGCGTGCCCTTCACCGGGAGCGCGGCGGGCGAGCGCCTGCAACCGGTTTTGAACGAGGTCGGCCTCCTCGGGGACGCCTACAGCGACGAACCGAGGAGCGCGAACGTCTTCTTCAGCTATCGCCACATGTGCTGTCTGCCCGAGGACCGCGCGCCGACCGACCGGGAGTACGCCGACTTGGAACCGTTCTTCGACGCGGAACTCCGGGCCATCGCGGCCCACGTCCTCGTGCCGGTCGGCGAGCGCGCGACTCGCTACGTCCTCGGGACCTACGCCGCCCGCGAGGCCCTCCTCGACGCCGTGGACGGCGACCCGATGGCGGACCTCCACGCCGACCACCTGCCGGGCCGGGGCTTTCTGGTCGTGCCGGTCCGCGACCCGAGCGACTGGGAGGAGGGCGACGGCGAGCGACTGGCCTCCTCGCTCGCGGACCTGCTGGCGTCGGACTACCGCCAGACCGCCGACCTCGGGCGGTTCTTGGCGGAACACGACACTTACGAAGTTCGGTAGCGGGGTCGGCGTGCGACCGGAAAGTACAGGGTCGGAGCGCGACCGGAAGGTACGAACGGTCCCGCCCGCTATCACAGGTATGGCCAAGACCGTAGACGACCTGCGGAACGAGATTCGGCAGGCAGTCGGGCGATACGAGCGCGTCGAATCGACCGGGTTCACCAAGGAAGCCCTCGCCGCGATTTGCGACGCCGTGGGCTACGACATCGACGCGAACCGTCTCCCCGCCAAATCGCAGATGCGGACCGGGATTCTCCGGAAAATCGGCGAATTGGACGACGACGACCCCGAGGAGACCGGCCGCTCCTTCCGGAAAGCGCAACTCGAATCCATCGCAGAGGCGCTCCGAGACGAGGAGTAGCGGGTCGTCCGGGGCGAGTCTCTTTGCTCCTCGGCGTCGAACCTCCTCTGGGGGAACAGCCGTGAGCGTCAGACAAATCGAATCAATCGTAGAGCGACTCCAGCACAGCGCGACGGTCCGGTCGGTGTTCGGCGACCCGATAGAGCGCGGCGACCGAACCGTCGTCCCGGTGGCCCGCGTGGCCTTCGGATTCGGCGGCGGATACGGAAGCGGCGGCAAAGCGGAGAGCGAACAGACCGGCCAAGGCGGCGGAGGAGGTGGCGGCGCGACTGCCACCCCGGTCGGCGCGCTCGAAATCACCGACGAGGGCACGCGCTTTGTCCGGTTCGAGGAGCGCCGCCGGTCGCTCGGGGTACTGGTCGTCGGGGTGGTCGCGGGACTGCTACTCGGACGGCGGTTCGGACGGTCGTAGAACTGTAGATGTGTCTTCGAAGATTGTAATTATTTTCTTAATAATTGAATAGATTGCTATCGGCGGTAGTGACCCGGCTCTGACATCGACGGAGGCCGCGACCGGACCGCGAAACTCACCCGTCCCGCTACCGCAGGTCTCGCCCCCGTTACCGCGAACCTCATGTTCCCCTGCGAACCTTCTGCTTCCCGCTACTGCGAACCTCACGCCGCCCCAACCTCGCGGCCGCCCAAGGCGGCCGCGTCCCTCGCGCGACGACGGCGGACTACGAGAGTCCGCCAGCGCGCGCCGAGAGGAGGTCCCGAAATCTCTCTAAGAGCGGCCGCCCTCCTCCCGAGAGCTACCTTCATCCCGGTTCCGACCGTAGCGACTGTGATGGCCACCGTCAGAACGAACGACATCCGGACCTACTACGAGGAGGACGGCACCGGCCCGCCGGTCGTGTTCGTCCACGGCGCAATCCTCGACCACTCCCAGTGGTATCCCCAGACAGCGGCCCTGAGCGACGAGTACCGGACCGTCGCCTACGACGTGCGGGGTCACGGCCGGACCGGCGGGTCGGCGCGCAGGCGGTACTCCGTGGACCTCCTCGCGTCGGACCTCGACGCGCTCGTCAGGGCCTTGGACCTCGAAAAGCCGGTCGTCTGCGGCCTCTCGACCGGTGGGTGCATCGCGCAAGTCTACGCCGCGGCCTACCCCGAAGAGTTGTCGGGACTGGTCCTCGCCGACACGTTCGGCACCGAACTCCTCGACTGGCGCGAGTGGCTTCAGCGGTCGGTCCTACTTCAGGCCGCCATCCCGCCGGTCAGACTCCTCGGCTACCCGCGCGTCGAGAAAGCGATGGTCTGGCTTCAGGAGCAGGTGCAGGGCGAGGCCGTCAGCGGCGACTACGAGGCCATAGAGCGACTGCGCGACGAGGGACCCGAGATGGAGACCGACGAGTTCGTCAAGGTGATTCGCGCCCTCGTGGCCTTCAGCGAGGCGGAAATCGACTACTCCGCCATCGCCGCCCCGACGCTCGTGCTGTACGGCGAACACGAACCCGGATTCGTTCGGCGTCACGCACCGAGATTGGGCGCTCGAATCCCGAACGCAACCGTTCGGGAGGTTCCGGATGCCGGCCACGCCTCGAATCTCGACAATCCGGCGTTCTTCACCGCGGCGCTCCGGGGCTTCCTCGCAGAGTGGGCATCCCGCGGCGAAACGTCCGACGGTGAGGAGACCCGCAGCGAAGAGACCAATACCGACTAGTCAGCGTAGGTCCGCCCGCCGGGGACGATTGCGTCGAAGAATCCCCGGAAGATTCCCACCGCGAGGTCGAGGAGCAACGGAACGAGCGGGACGACGACGATGAGCGCGACGAACGCACCGGCGACGATTGCGGCGACTTCGAGCGCGGTCGTTGGCTTCGGAAGGGCCATAGCGTCGCTAACGGCCCCGGTGGTAAAAACAGTAGCGCGACACGTTCGAGAAAGACGAAACGAATCTCGGCGGGCAACAACCCCTAAGGACGTGTGCGGACTACTACGTTGGGAATGACGCTCGATGCATCCGGCGACCTCGACTCGCCAGACGACCTGTTCGAGTACAAGCTAAGGGGAATCTACTACGGGGAGCGACAACTGGCCGACCTGTTGGACGAACTTCAGACCAGCGCGACCGACTCGGACCTCGTGGACGACTTCGCCAGCCACCGCGACGAGACCCGAGAACACGTCGCACGCCTCGAACGCGCCTTCGACGTGCTGGGCCTCGAACCCCACGAGCGGACCGTCCCGACCTTCGACGCGCTCGCCGAGGAGAAGCGCGCCGCAGACACCGACGCCATCAACAACGCGGTCCAGAACTCCCTCTACAACCACGTCGGTCGGAAGGCCGAGCGCCTCGAAATCACGGAGTACGAGGGCCTGTTGGAACTCGCCGACGCTATCGACGTGGACGGCGAAGCCGTGCGCCTCTTGGAACAGAACCGAGACGAGGACGAGGAGGCCCTCGACGACCTCGAATCGGTCTCGGAGGGCGGCGAGTTCCAGTCGTTCACGGACAGACTGTTTTAAAATCGGATTCGGCCCGCCCTACTCGTCGCCGAACTCGGACCCACAGTTGCCGCAGGCCATGCTCGCGGAGGGAAGCGAGCGTTGGGGCGTGACCAGTCCGCACTCGTCGCAGATGCCGAACAGGCGTTTCTCGGGGTCGATGCCGCTGACGAACTCCATCCGCACCCACGCCTCGGAGTCGCGCTCGTCGTAAATCTCGACGCCGCCGTCGGTTCGCTTCCAGTTTATCGGGTCGGCGTTTTGCTCCCGTCGCTCCAGTCGTTCGCTCATCGCGTGGTCGAAGGGCGAGCAGTAACTATCATAAAAGTTCCGTAATAATTTTTACTACAGGTCCAGTAAAACTCCGGACAGCGCGGAAGCGCGGAGCGAGCGCCGAGAGAGAAAACGACTTATCTGGCAGGGGCGGAGTACGACCGTGAAACGGATTCAACTCGGGAACACTGTCTTCGAGGGCGAGAACGACGTGTACCTGTTCGGTGCGGACGCCGATACGAAATCGACTGCAATCGTGGACACCGGCGTCGCCACCGACGAGGGCCGAGACCAACTCCGCGAGGGCCTCGCGGAGTACGGCGTCGAGTTCGCCGACGTGGATGCCATCTTCCTCACGCACTGGCACCACGACCACACCGGCCTCGCCGGGGAGATTCAGGCCGAGAGCGGTGCAACGGTCTACGTCCACGAGGACGACGCCGAGATGGTCGCGGGCGACGGCGCGAACCACAAGGCCGAAATCGAACGGCGCGACCTGTTCGAGCGGTGGGGCGTGCCCGACGAGAAGGCCGAGGAACTGCTGGACTTTCTGGGCGTCCACGACGAGATTCAGGGCGACTCGCCGACCGTCGAGACGTTCGCCGACGGCGACCGCTTCGAGGTCGGCGGCGTCGAGTTGGAAGTCGTCCACCTGCCGGGCCACGCTGGTGGCCTCTCCGGGTTCGCTTTCGACGGCGAGGAGGGCCGGGAACTCCTCGCGGGCGACGCGCTCCTGCCGCGCTACACGCCGAACGTCGGCGGCGCGGACCCCCGCGTCGAGGACCCCCTCGGGACCTACCTCTCGTCGCTCGACCGCATCATTCGAAATGATTTCGCCCGCGCGTGGCCCGGCCACCGCGACCCCATCGAGGACCCGACGGCCCGAGCGCGCGAAATCGCTGACCACCACCGCGAGCGGACCGAGCGCGTGCTGGGCGTCCTCGAAGAACGCGGGAGCGCCGATGCGTGGACCGTCAGCGCCGACCTGTTCGGCGAACTGGCGGCCATCCACATCATGCACGGCCCCGGCGAGGCGTGGGCGCACTTGGACCACCTCAAACGCGAGGACGTCGTGACCGAGACCGACGGCGAGTACGAACTGGTCGAGAGCGACCCCGACATCGACGCTATGTTCGAGAACGCGACGGAGAGCGCCGAAACCAAACAATCCTAGCTATTTGTTTCGGGAGCATTTTTGTGTTTCTAGCTACGTAAGAGATGGGTCGGCGGCCTCGGGACTGATTAGTCGCCCCGCCGTACCCCGAAAGCATGACCACCGTCACAGTCTGGAACGAGTACCGCGTCGAGAAGGAGGACGACGAGGCCCGCGAGGTTTACCCCGAAGGCATCCACGGGGCCATCGCGGACTTCCTCGAAGACGAGGAGTTCGACGTGCAGACGGCAACCATCGACGACCCGGAACACGGCCTAACCGAGGAGACACTGAACGAGACGGACGTGCTGACGTGGTGGGGTCACGAGGCCCACGAGGAAGTCGCGGACGAGGTGGTCGAGCGAGTTCGCCAGCAGGTGCTGTCCGGGATGGGCCTCGTGGTCCTCCATTCGGGGCACTTCTCGAAGATTTTCAAGCGCCTGATGGGGACGACCTGCGACCTGAAGTGGCGAAACGAGGCCGAGAGAGAGCGAATTTGGACGGTCGAACCCGGCCACCCAATCGCGGAGGGCGTTCCGGAGTCAATCGAGGTCCCCGAGGCCGAGATGTACGGCGAGCGATTCGACGTGCCAGCGCCCGACACCCTCGTCTTCACCAGTTGGTTCGAGGGCGGCGAGGTGTTCCGAAGCGGGTGTTGCTACCGCCGGGGTGCGGGCCGAATCTTCTACTTTCGGCCGGGCCACGAGACCTATCCGATTTATCACCAGTCCGAGATTCAGCAGGTCGTCACGAACGCGGTCGAATGGGCAGAAAATGTAAATTCCACGTCACCCTCCTTCGGAAACGTCCCCGAACCGCCCGAGGAGGGTTAGCGGCCGGTTTTCGGGCGCGTCATCATCGCTGATACCGAACATCAATTTTGATATTGGCAGGAATAAAGTTAAAAGAAGGAAACCCTTTATTAGGAAGCCGCGAAACCGGCAAAACGTAGATGGCAGTAGCGCCACGGATACTGCACGTCGAGGACAACGATTTCTTCGCCAGAGTCACCGCCAGCGTTCTCACCGACGACTACGGCATGAACGTGCAGACCGTGGACAACGCCGAGACGGCCCTCGAACGCCTCGAAACCAAGTGCTTCGACTGCGTGGTCAGCGACTACGAGATGCCGGGGATGGACGGTCTGGAACTGCTCGAGGCAGTCCGAGACGCCTACCCCGAGATACCGTTTATCCTGCTGACCGGCGGCGGAAGCGAGCAAATCGCCAGCAAGGCCATCTCCGCCGGCGTCACGGACTACCTCAAGAAGGGCGAGGGCAAAGAGCAGTTCACGGTGCTGGCCAACCGCATCGAGAACGCCATCGCCAGACGCCGGACCGAGCGACTCGCCGACCGCCAAATCGAGGTCAACGACCTCATCTGGGACGTGAGTCAGGCCGTCCTCCGAGCGTCGTCACGCGAGGACATCGAGGAGACCGTCTGCGAACGCCTCGCGGACTCCTCGCCCTACCTGCTGGCGTGGGTCGGCAAAGTGGACGACGAGACCGAGGCCGTCCATCCCAAGGTCTCGGCGGGCGTCGAACAGCGGTATCTCGACGCGATAGTGCTGGACGCCGACCGCGAGGGCGGCGACCGGGTGCCGGTGCGCGAGGCGGTCGAAACCCGGACCGTGGCGGTCGAACAGCGCGCGAGACTGGAGGACGGATTCGAGTTAGGCCGGGCGAACGCCGGCCGCGACCGATACGCGGTCGCCGCCGTCCCCTTGGCCTACGAGGACCGGGCCTACGGCGTCCTGAGCGTCTGGTCGGACGTTCGCCACGCCTTCGACGAGACCGAGCGCCGGGTCCTCTCGAAGTTCGGCACCAGTCTGGCCTACGCTATCGACACGGTGCAGACGCGCAAGGAACTCGTCCAGCGCGAACAGCGACTACAGGTGTTCAACCGCATCCTGCGGCACAACCTGCGCAACGACCTCAACGTCGTCCTCGGTCGGGCCGAGAACATCGGCGAGAATTTCCCGCCCGCCCGGTCGGAGGCCGAGGTCATCGAGCAGAAGGCGAGCGAACTCATCGAAATCAGCGAGAAGGCCCGCGAGGTCGGCAAGACCCTCGACCGCGAGGACCCGGCCGAGACCCAAATCGACGTGACCGAGTGCGTCGAGCGGACTTGCGAGGAGTTCCGCCAGTCGCATCCCGAGGCCGAAATCGTCACCAGACTCCCCGAGTCAGTGGTTGTGTTCGCCGACAAGACCTTGGAGGCCGCACTCGGCGAACTGGTCGAGAACGCAATCGAACACAACGACGGCGACCCCTCGGTGACGGTCACCGTCACGGTGTCGAGCGCCGAGGAGGACGCCGAGTGGGTCGAAGTCACCGTCTCGGACGACGGGCCGGGCATCCCCGAAGACGAGCGAGCGGTCCTCACCGAGGGGAAAGAGACCGCGCTCCACCACGGAAGCGGTCTCGGCCTCTGGTTGACGAACTGGATAGTCGGCAAGTTCGGCGGCGAAATCGCCTTCGACGACTACCACACCAGCGGCGGGACGGTCACGCTCCGACTCCAGCGCGCGACCGGAACCGTCTCGACGTGGCGCGACGCCTCCCCGCTGGAACTCTAAGCGAGTCGAGACGAAGTGAGTCGAGAGTCCGTCGTAACCGTACCCGACGGCGCTCGACGCAGACCTGTCTGTTTTCTTTAACAACAGATATATATGGTAAAAATGAAGAATACAGACAATATGAGTACGAAATCGACAGGGTTCGTAGAACGGTTTCGGCAACCGGAGTACACCGGCGAAAATCGGTGTACCCCGTGTACCGCCGTCAACATCGTTATCGCCGCAGTCGGGAGCGGACTGGTCTCGTTTGTCCTGACGCCGTTCGGCGGGATGGTGGCGTTCGCGCTCTCGCTCGTGACGATTTACCTCCGGGGCTACCTCGTGCCCGGAACCCCCTCGCTCACCAAGAAGTACTTCCCCGACTGGGTGCTGGCGAAGTTCGACAAACTCGAAGACGAGACGCCCGAAGTCACCGAGGACGACCGGGAACCCGAAGAAGTGCTGGCCGACGCTGGCGCTGTCGAACCCTGCGAGCAGATGGACGACCTCTGTCTCGCCGACTCCTTCCACCGAGCGTGGCGCGACAACATGGACGCCATCAACGCCGAGGGAACCGAAAAGAGCGACTTGGGCCGGGTCCTCGACGTTGACGAGGACAAACTCTCGTTCGACGAACACGACGAGGCACTGGTCGCCCAGTACGACGGCGGCCGCCTCGGTCAGTGGGAGTCCCGCGCGGCGCTGGTCGCCGACCTCGCCGCCGCGAAACTGCTGGAAGAACGGTACGACGACTGGGACGCCCTGACGGTCACGAACCAGAGTCGCGTCCTGAGCGGCCTGCGCATCTTCCTCGAATCCTGCCCCGACTGCGGCGGGGACATCACGATGGAACAGGAAACCGTCGAGTCCTGCTGTCGGACGATGGACGTCGTGGCGGTCAGTTGCGCCGACTGCGACTCCCGGATTCTGGAAGTCGAACACGACCAGTAGGACGGCGGTTTTCGGCCCAGTTTTTCCTACTCGGTTCCCCAATTTCCGACCCAGTTCTTCCGCCTTAGACATCCACGTTTCGGCGACCCCACCGTTTCCGGTGTCTTCGTCGGTTGTAGGTCGGCCTCGGCGTCTGACTCCGACCGGTCGAATCCCGTCGTCTCCGACCATCAGTACCGTCGAGGAGAACCGGGTCGAACAGTTTCGTCTCGGGTGTCGTCTCGGTTACGAGTCGTCCTCGCCGGACTCCTCGGGGTCGGAACACCGGGATTTCCGCTGTCGCTGGCCCGCGAATCGACCCCGCGGTTTCCGCTGTCCGGTCGTCGCTCCGAGTTCGAGTCCGTTCGTCGTTTTCGCCGAAACTCCGCTCTCCGCCGACATCCGTTCTCCGCCGACATCTCGTATGAGATTTGCTCGCAGTTGTGATTGCTCGTGGTTGTGATTGCCTGTGGTCGTGATGTCTTGGGCCGCTCGACTCGATACCGGGAAAACAGCGGAAACCGCGGGGTAGCTATCTGCGGCGAACCGGCGCGGAACAGCGGAAACACCGGTGTTCCCCGAGCGAGAGGAGTTCGTGGTGCGGCGGTAGACAGCGGAAACGGTGGGGTAGCCAAGACCTGAGAACGGCGAAACCGGGTTGGAGAGGCGAAGGCGGTTAATTCAGGACCGGCGAAATTCAGAGAGAAACAGCGGAAACGATGGGGTAGAGAACGAGACGAGAACGAAATAGGATTCCTAAAAGATGGTAGAGTTAGTTCTCCGCGTCCTCGAAGGTCGTCTGGTAGTACGGACGGATGCTCTCGTGGACGCCAGCGAACTCGATGGTCTCCTCCAGTGCGGTCACGACGAGTTGGAGGTCCTGTTTCAGGGCGTGTTCGCGGTACTTACCGCCGGACATGCCCTCGTTCTTCTCCGTCGAGGAGATGACTCCAAGCATGGCCAAGTCAGCGAGATGGTCGCGCATCCGTCTGCTGGTGAGGGGTTCGGTGCCGACGTGGTTACAGAGTTGCTCGTAGCGCGGTCGGATGTCCCGAGACCGGGCCGGAGTCTTGCCCTCGGCCTCCAGCGAGGTGAGCGCGTAGAGGATGAGTCGGGCGTGTTCGGTCAAGTCGGCGACGCCCTCCATGATTCGGTCGCGTTCGAGTTTCTCGCGGGCCTCCTGCACGTGTTCGTCGGTGACTTGCTCGACTGCTTCTTTCCGAGCCAAGTCGCCCGCTTCCAGCAGGAGGTCGAGGGCCTGCCGGGCGTCCCCGGCGTCTTGGGCACCGTAGGCCGCGCAGAGCGGGATTACGTCCTCGGCGAGCGCGCCGTCGTGGAAGGCGACCTGTTCGCGCTGGCTGAGGACCTTCTGGAGTTCGGTGGCGTCGTAGGGCGGGAAGGAGACTTCCTTCTCACACAACGAGGAGCGAACCTTGGCCGAGAGGGAATCGCGGAAGGAGAGGTCGTTAGAGATGCCGATGAGGCCGATTTTCGCGTCTTCGAGGTAGCCGTTGGACCGGGCGCGCGGAATCTGGTAGAGGATGGAGTTGTCGTTGATGTGGTCCACCTCGTCTAAGACCACGATGATGGTCCCGCCGAGTTTGTCGAGTTCCTCCCAGAGAAAGCTGTAGACCTGCGCTTGGGGGTAGCCCGTGTTACTGATTTGCTCGGAGGGGTCCCGGAGGGTGTTGACGAGGCGGACCGCGACCTGATAGCTGGAGTTGAGACCGTCGCAGTTGATTTCGATGACGTTGAGCGAGATGTCGTCGTACTTGGCGGCGTCGTCTTGGAGACGGTTCAGGAGGAAACGAGTGGCCGCGGTCTTACCCACGCCGCTCTTTCCGTAGAGGAAGATGTTCGACGGGGCCTCGCCGTTGATGATGGGTTGGAGTGCGGCGTGGTACTCCTCTAACTCCTCGTCGCGCCCGACGAGGTTGTCCGGGGTGTACTCCTCTAACAGCGCGTCCCGGTTCTTGTAGAGGGAGTTGTCTCGGTCGAAACTGAACGATGACATTGTCGGTGTGCGGTCGTTGGACGGTCTGGATTATAAAGCCACGTGGTCAGCGGTGCGTCCGCTGTTTCCGCTGTCCCGAAAGCTTTTATTTGTCGAGTGGTCCGGTGGGGTGTGTCGAGGGTGCGTCGTTTCCGATGTCTCGATTGACTTAAACACACACCCACCCCATCGTTTCCGGAGTCTTTGGTCGGGAAGGGAGGGTGGGTCGAGAAAGCCTCTCTAGAGGCGGTAGTTTTATTACATATAGGCAAAAACTATAGCCGTAGTACAACTAGACTAGTTAAGTTAGTTCGTCTTTTGCTTCTATTTAGCTTCTTTAGACTATCTACGTGGCTTTTTCGACGCTTTCACTTTCCATCATCTTCTTGCGGCCGCCACCGCGTTTCGTTGTTTCGCTCGCTTCCTCCCCGTCTAGTCATTTTCGTGACCTATATTCGGCTCCTCCGGCCCCCGTCTCTCCTGCCGCAAGACAGCGGAAACGGTGGGGTGAGTGTGTTTCTTTTGACCCGACCCCTCCTCGTCGGAAAGACAGCGGAAACGATGGGGTGGGTGTCCCCCTCTCGTCTCTCCCTTCGTGGGTGCGACTTGATTTCCGAACCCGCGAAAAGCGTCCGGAAAGACTCTCTATCGTCAATACAACCGGCGACCGAACAGCGGAAATCGTGGTGTCGTTCCGGTCTTCGATACCTCGTCTCACGCCGCTCGAATGTCAGCCAGCGATTTAATTCTCGGTACCCTCTCCCGAAAACAGCGGAAACGGTGGGGTTGCTCCGAGGTCTTTCGACCTGTCTTCGTCCCTGTTCTCTCCGCTACCGAGTCAAAACCTTCGACACAACGTCTCACAATCGCGTCTCCTCTGTTCGCCGAAACAGCGGAAACGACGGGGTTACCACGGAGTGGAGGATTGCCACAGAGCCGGGTTTCCCTAACCCGTCAAATGCCGGAACCCGAATCGGGACGTCGTCGGAATTCGGGATGGTATCGGAATTCGGGATGGTATCGGAATTCGGGATGTCGTAGCCGTCGTCACCCGCGGAGTCGTCATCGTCGCTGTCCGAGAAAGTTCGTCTCGGAGCGGAGTTAGTCAACGAGGACCGCTTCGGCCGGACGCCGAGGAGACACCTCCGAAACGCCACCCGCGTAGCCGAGTCGGAACAGGTGCTGGGGCGTCCACTCCGGTTGTCCCAACAGTCCCGTCAACTCCCGGCGTAGGCTGGGAATCTCTAGCATTGCGCTCATCGGGTGGGTCTGGACGCCCAGCACCGTCGCGCGCAGACTCACTCGTTGGAAGACCTGTCCGGCCCGAATCTGGCCACGGCGGCCGTCGGATTGGGTTCGAATCACGGCGACCAGTGGCGTCGCCCGCATCAGTCCGGCGTCCTTGCGCGCCTGCTGGCCACCGACGTTCAGGTACGTCATCAGGTACTTGCCGAGTTTGGCTTCGAGCCACGAGTCGCCGAACGCGCCGCGGCCTATCCACCGACCCAGTTCCCGTCGGTAGTTCGGGTCGGCGAACTGCCGGCGGTCGGCCCGCGACGACAGGTCCGCGAGGGCGTCCACCTTCGCCGGGTCGGCGACGAACTGGAGGCGCACGTCCGCCTCGGCGCAGGCCTCCTGAAGCACTCGCAGGTCCTCGCGGGGCACCGGGCGCTCCTGATACCGACTCCGGTTGGTCCGCCGGTTCGGGATGGTCTCGAACAGTCGGGAGTCGCGCCGGTCGCTGGCTTCGTCGCTCGTTTCGGACGCTTGGCTGTCGCCGGCCGATAGCCGGACCGTCGAGGCGTGGGCGCTGTCGCTCCCCGGCAGGTACTCGACTTCGTAGCCGAGTCCGAAGTGGTCGGCGGCGACCAGCAGGTTCTCCAGCGCCGCCCCGAGGCTGACGTAGAGTTCGCGCTTGTCGGGGTCGGCCACCGTCAACCACCGTTCCAAGTCCGCGAACAGCCGAATCTCGTCGCCGGTCACGTTGAACAGCCACGGTTGGGTGTTGTGACTCGACGGTGCCAGCACCGCGTACCGGACCAGAAACTGAGCCTGCTCGGTCGGCGTCCCCTCTCCGGGAAACAGCGACGCCGAGACCCGCCACGGATGCTTGCCGCCGACCCATCGCCGTCGCCGCGAGAGTGGACTCAGCGCGTCGAGGCCGAGGCGTTCCGCGACGCCGGTCTCTCGGCCTCGCTGTCCCGCGGTCGGTTTTCGGCTCTCCGGCGGTTCTCCCGGTTGCTCGCGGGCCGTCCGGTCGGTCGGTCCCCCGCCGTCTGCTCGGTTCGAGTCCCCCATCAGCCGTCGTGACGATGGCTGTGAACTTAGTTCTCCGCGTCGAATTTCTCGATACCGGGCACCGAATAAGCGCCATAGCGGGGACCGGGCACCGAATAAGCGCCATAGCGGGGACCGGGCACCGAATAAGCGCCATAGCGGAGACCGGGCACCGAATAAGCGACACAGCCGGGTGCTGAGTGCTGAACCAACGGAACAGCGACTACGAGGAATAGCGACTACGACCTCGAAAGTTCTCTGTCAGTTCAGGTCCCTCACCTCTCGTCGTCTGACTCTCCGGTCCTTCAACTCTCGTCGTCTGACTCTCCGGTTCCGGAGACTCGCACGCTGACCGCCGAGTGCTTGTATTCGGGAATCTTGGCCACCGGGTCGAGTTCGTCGCCGGTCAGCCGATTCACCAGCGGTTCGGCGAAGTGGAAGGTCAGAAACGCGGTCCCCGGTCGGACCGCAGGGGTCACGTCGGCGGTGGCCTCGACCCGCCCGCGGTCGTTCTCCACGACGACCACATCGCCCTCCTCGACGTTGCGCTCGGCGGCGTCGTCGGGGTGAATCTGAAGCGCGTCGTCGCTCCGGAGTCGCGTCAGAATCCCCGACCGGCGGGTCACGGCACCGCTGTTGAAGTGCGACAGAATTCGCCCGGTCGTCAGCACCAACTGGTCTTCGCCCACCTCGTCGGCCGGGTCAACGTCCTCGACCGGTTCCAGCGTTGCGCGCTTCGACCCGTCGCCGAACGTCTCGCGGTGCAGGATTTCGACGCCCGAGTCCGCATCTTCCGGGAAGGGCCACCGCTGGCTTCCCTCGCCGATTCCCTCGTAGCTCATCCCGGCGTAGAGCGGATTGATGCGGGTCATCTCGGCGAAGACCTCGCTCGGCGCGCGGTCCTCGAAGCCCCCGGCGTCGGTCAATCTTGCCCCGAGTTCGCAGATGATGTCCAAGTCCCGGCGGGCCTCGCCGGGCGGCGCTGTGGCGGGTCGCATGCGCTGGACCTGCCGGTCGGTGTTCGTGACGGTCCCGGCCTTCTCGGCCCACGAACTCGCCGGGAGTACCACGTCGGCGTGCCGGACCGTCTCGGTCGGGAAGATGTCTTGCACGACCAGCAAATCGAGGTCGTCCAACTCTCGGGCCACCCGGTTGGCGTTTGGTTCGGTGGCCGCGATGTTCTCGCCGACGACGTAGGCCCCGCGAATCTCGTCGCCGAACCGATGGGTCATCTCGACCTCGGTCAGGCCCGGTTCTGCGGGTGGTTCGAATCCCCACTCGTCGGCGACCTCCTCGCGTGCCTCGGCGTCTGTCACGGCCCGATACCCCGGCAGAACGTCGGGGAGCGCGCCCACGTCGCCAGCGCCCTGCACGTTGTTCTTCCCTCGGAGGGGGTTGACGCCAGCGCCGCGCTTGCCGACGTTGCCCCCCAGAAGCGCCAGATTCAGCAGGGCGTGGACGTTGGCGGTCCCGCACCGGTGCTGGCTCATCCCCATCCCGGTGAACGCCGCAGACCGGTCGGCCTCGCCGTAGGCCCGCGCGGCGGACCGGAGGGCCGATTCTTCGACGCCGGCCTTTTCGGCGGCCGAATCGATGGCAATTCCGGCCAGCCAGTCCTCGAACTCGTCGAATCCCTCGACTCGTGCCTCGACGAACTCGTCGTCTACCAGTCCCTCCTCGACCAGCACTTTGCACATCGCGTTCAGCAGGGGGATGTCGTAGCCCGGTCGGAGCGCGAGGTGGTGGTCGGCGTGGCGAGTTGTCGCGTTCTCGCGGGGGTCGATGTGAATCAGGGTCGCGCCCTGCTTGACGGCGGGTGCGACGTAGGAACTGAAGATGATGGGGTGCTGTTCGGCGGGGTTCGCGCCCGCCACGAGGAGGGCGTCGGCCTCGGGCAGGTCCCGAATCGTGTTCGTCATCGCGCCGGTCCCGAACCGGTCGCTCATGGCGGCGACGGTCGAGGAGTGACAGAGCCGAGCGCAGTTGTCCACGTTGTTCGTCCCGAGTGCCCGCGCCAGTTTTTGGAGGAGGTAGTTCTCCTCGTTGGTACATCCCGACGAGGCGAAGAACGCCAGCGCCTCCTCGCCGTGAGCCTCCGAAATTCGGCGAACGCCCGACTCCACTCGATTGAGGGCCTCGTCCCACGAGGACGCCACGAGTTCGCCGTCTTCGCCGCGGACGAGCGGCCGGGTCAGTCGCTCGTCGTGGTCCACCACGTCGTAGGCCGCCACCCCCTTCGGACAGAGTTCGCCGCGCTGGTTCACCGGTGCGCGCCACCCGACCGCTTTCCCGGTGTCCTCGCTGTACCGGACGCCACACCCGACGCCGCAGAACGGGCAGATGCTCTTTTGGTCGCCACTGCTTGTTCGGTCGTCCTCACTCGCTCGCTCGCCCCCACTCATGACACCTCGTGCGACGCCGACTTGGTTATGCGTAACGGACCGCAAGCTCCGCTGAGAACTCCGCCGAGCCAGTGTCCGAACCCCAACAAGTATGCGGGAAGTAGATACCAGTAAATTTATGCAAATGCGAAGATTGGATTTCGATTGATGGACGTCCGAACGCTCCTTATTGTCACTTTGCTCATTATCTCCTCGGTGGCACCGGCACTCGGTGTCACTCAGAGCTATCAGGACCCCGACCCGAACATCTCGGTCTCCGCGCCGAGCGAGGTGACGGTCGGCGAGCAGTTCACCATCCAAGTGGACGGCGCGAACTTCGGCGGGCGGGCAGGTAAGTACTCGACCATCTCGGTCTCGTTTCCGGGGCACGCGACCGACAGTCACGTCAACAGCATCTACACCGACCTCTCCTTCGAACTCACCAGAGAAGCGGGCGACACGATTTACGACAAGTACGGCGGCGAGATGACCGCCGACTACGCGCTCGCCGAGGCCGGCGTCGGCGGTTCTTCGGGTTGGGACGCCGGGTCCGACAACCAGTTATCGGTCACGGTCACGCCACAGGAGACCGGCACCTTCGTCTTCTACACTCGGGTCACCCTGACCGACGACGAGAACCCCGACCGGAAGTTCAACGCGCCGGAGTACGGCGACACGACCGACCAGCAGGGATTCGAAGTCGCCCGGTTCGAGGTCGATGTCCGGGCCAACGAGCGAACGCTGGAACTGGGCGTTCCCTCTGAGGGTGAGGTCCGGGCGAGTCCTCCGTACTCGACCTATCGAGACGGACAGATTCTCGACTACGAAGTCGGAACCGACGTGACCCTCGAAGCCCAACCCGACTCGGGCTACAAGTTCGACCACTGGGAGGGCGACTACCCCTCGGGCGACCGAGACGAGAAACGAATCACGGTCGAGATGGACCAGAACCGCGGACTGATGCCGGTCTTCGTCGAGGACCCCACCGAGTACCTACTCGGTCTCGACGTGAAGGGGACCGAAGGCGAGGTCCATGTAGACCCGCCCTACGATACCGTCAGTAGCTACGTCGAAAAGCAGTACGAGGAGGGGACGGACGTGACCCTCGAAGCCGACCCGAGAGACGGCTACAAGTTCGACCACTGGGAGGGCGACTACCCCTCGGGCGACCGAGACGACTCGACCATCACGGTCGAGATGGACCGAGCCAAGTTGCTCAGGCCGGTGTTCGCCGAGGTGACACCCGAGTACGGTCTCGACGTGGACGTTCCCGGCCAGAAGGGCGAAGTCGAGATGAGTCCGCCCTACGACTCGTTCAGTAGCTACGTCTCCAAGAGCTACGAGGAGGGAACGGACGTGACCCTCGAAGCGACCCCTGCCGAGGGGTACAAGTTCGACTACTGGGAGGGCGATTACCCCTACGGGGAGGAAGACTCCCAATCGATTACGGTCGAGATGGACGAGGCCAAGTCGCTGACTCCCGTCTTCGCCGAGGTGACACCCGAGTACGGCCTCAACGTGGACGTTCCCGACGAGGGCGGCGAAGTCGAGATGAGTCCGCCCTACGACTCGTTCAGTAGCTACGTCTCCAAGAGCTACGAGGAGGGAACGGACGTGACCCTCGAAGCGACCGCTTCGGACGACTACGAGTTCGACCACTGGAAGGGCGATTACCCCTACGGAGAGGAAGACTCCCGAACGATTACGGTCGAGATGGACGAGGCCAAGTCGCTGACCCCCGTCTTCGAAGAGGACATAACGCGGTACTCGCTCGACGCATCGGCATCGAGCGACCGCGGGGACGTCGAAATCAGTCCCTCCGGGCCGACCGGCGGCGAGGAGGGAACGTACAAAGAAGGGTCAGAGGTCACGCTCGAAGCGATTCCCGCGGAGGGGTACGTCTTCGACCACTGGGAAGGTGACTACCCGGATGGGGAGCGCGACGAGCAGACGATTAGCGTCGAGATAGACGCCGACAAGTCGCTGGACCCGGTGTTCGCCGAGGAGAACGAGAAACCGATTCCGGAAATCGAGGCCAGTTCGCAGACGCCGACGATAGGCGAAACGGTGGAGTTCGACGCCGAGGACTCCGAAGACCCTGACGGTCGGATTCGAAGCTACACGTGGACGGTCAACGGCGACGACCCAAAGCGCGGCGAGGAGGTCTCCTACGAGTTCCCCGACCCCGGCGAGTACTCGGTGAAACTCGTGGTCGAGGACGAAAGCGGTGACGCCGTGACGAAGCGATACAGCGTGACGGTTCGGGACCGACCCTCGGTCTCCATCCAGCGTGACGTGACGAAACCTAAGATCGGCCAGCACGTGCCCCTGACTGCGGTCTCGGACGACTCGGACGTCGAATTCGAGTGGGACACCGACGGAGACGGGGAGTTCGAGGAGTCGGGGTCGAAGGTTTCGCCCGCCTTCGAGGTCGGTGGCAAACACCGGGTTCGGGTCCGCGCAACCGACTCGAACGACGTCGCCAACACCGCGACGAGGATTATCAACGTCCAGAAGAACGCCAACTTCCAACTCAACTCCAACCGGGCGAACGTCGTGGCGACCGAGGAGTCCGCAATCGTCACGTTCACCGTCGCCAACATCGTCGAGAAGGAGAATCTGAACGCGAAACTCGAACTGGAACTGCCCGAGGAGGGCGTCTCGATAGCCGGCGTCGGTGGCGGGGAACTGGCGAGTCGCAAGTCCACGAAGTTCATCCAAGTCACGCCCGACGACGACGAGACCCTGCAGGTCCGCCTCCAGATTAACGAACCCGGAGAGTACGAGATTCGTGGGCAAGCGGTCTACTACTTCGCCGGGCAGGACGACCGGCGCGAGCAGACGGTCGGTCCCGTCACCATCACCGCCCGCGAACCCGGTGCGACGACCACCGACGACCCCGACGACCCGGACGACCCTGACGACTCCGACGACCAATGGACCGAAACGACCGAAGGCGACACGCCCGGATTCGGCATCGCGCAGGCGGTCGTTGCGATGCTGGTCGTCGTCGGACTGTTCCGTCGGCGAGCGTCGTAGGGTCCCAGTTTCGGGTTCTCCGTTTCGATTCTCTCCGTTTCGGGTCTCGTCTCGGCTCTGCTCTCGATTTTCAACCCACGCCCGGCAGAACCGTCACCGAAAGCGCCAGCAGGACGCCGGTCGTCACGAACACGAACACGAGGTCTAGCACCGACCCGGCCCGGAGCATCTGGCCCCGAGTGACCTCGCCGGTGCCGAAGACGATGGCGTTCGGCGGGGTGGCGACTGGGAGCGCGAACCCGTAACTCGCGGCGACGGCGCTCGCAATCGGGAGGAGGACCGCGGCGTCCATTCCCGCGAGGGGGAACTCCCGACCGACCTCGATGAGGACCGGCGCGAGGACGGCCGCGGTGGCGGTGTTCGACGCGAGTTCGCTGAACGCGACGGTCAGCGCGACGATGGCGGCCAGCAGGACGGCCAGCGGTGCGTCCCCGAACGCCGACAGGACCTCGCCGGCGAGCCATTCGGTCGCACCGGTGTCCGACAGCGCGTCGGCCAGCGTCAATCCGCCGCCGAACAGCAGGAGCGTGCCCCAGTCGATGCCCTCCGCGTCCTCCCACTCGACGCCGCCCGCGAGAAAGAGGACCGGAATCGCCGAGAGGCCGACCACGACGAAGTAGAGGAGACCCTGATACTCGTTCTCTCGGCCGAACGCGAGTGCGTACCACTCGGGAGACAGCGCGTCCTCGAACAGAAATCCCAGTCCGCCCAGAAGCCAGAGGCCCGCGACGGCGACGAAGATGAGTGCGACGCGCCGGGCGGACCTGTCCAGCGGTCCGGCCTCGTCGGCCGACGCTCGGGCGGTTTCGCGGGCAGAGGACACGTCTACGTTCTCGGGCGGGTAGAGCCGAATCAGGAGGTACCACGCCAGCGGGAGGGTGACGGCGACCGTCGGGAGACCGACGACCAGCCACTCCGCGAAATCGACCTCGTAGCCCGCATCCGCCAGCAGGCCGACCACGATGGCGTTGGGCGGCGTGCCGATGAGCGTCCCGATGCCGCCGATGCTCCCGGCGTAGGCCACTCCCAGCAGGGTCGCGGTGTGCAGGTTCTCGACCGACTGATTCGCTGTCGCGTCGATTTGACGCACCACGCCGACCGAGATGGGGGCCATCAGCGCCACCGTCGCCGTGTTCGAGACGAGCATCGACAGCACCGCGGTCGGTACCATCACCCCGAGGACGACCCGACGAGGAGTCGTCCCGACCCGGCCCAGCAGTCGGAGCGCGACCCGGCGGTCCAGACCGTGCTTCTGGAGCGCCACGGCGAGGACGAACGTGGCCAGAAACAGGAACACCACCGGGTCGGCGAACCCGGTCAGCGCCTGCCCAAGCGTCGGATACACCCCGAGCGCGACAAGCCAGACCGGAATCGTCAGCGAGGTCACGGCCAGCGGGAGCGCGCCGGTAATCCAGAGGCCGGACGCGAACGTCGCCGTGGCGAGCGCGTGCTGGCCGGCGGGCGACAGACCTGCCGGTGTCGGCGCACCAGCGACCGCGAGCGCCGCGGCCGAGACGCCGAGGACGACCGTCCAGTCCGGCGGACGCGGCACCGTGGGAAGCGATTTCTCCGTCATGACGACATCCTGCGAGAGAACTACCGTACTCCCAGTTCGGCGCTCTCCGAGTAATGGTTTCTGGGCGACACTTCGCCCGGAAGCCGCTCGGCCAAGTCGATATTCCGACTGGACGACGCTCGGACCCGCCGACGTTCCGACCGGACGACGCCAGACTCGCCGACGTTCCGACCGGACGACGCCAGACTCGCCGACGTTCCGACCGGGAGACGCTTCGTTCGGGAGCCACCGAAAGACAACTCCTTGCGTGTTAAACAAACAAAAACATACTCTTACCAATGGAAAATATTTCTCGAACAGTACGTCCCGCAGACAGAACTTTACCCTCGCGCGTCGTCTTGGCGAGTATGGCGACGAACGCACAACTCTCCCGAATTCTCATCGTCGCGGTGGCGCTCCTGCTGTTGCTCCCCGTCGTGACGATGCTGTTCGCGTGGCCGATGATGGGGATGGGGTGGTGGATGCACGGCCCGGTCGAGGGCGGACCGGCCGGTCCCGGCGGGTTCGGCGGGGCCACGCCCACGTGGATGTTTGGCTTCTGGATAGTCGGTCTCTTGCTTATCGTCGGCGTCGGCTATCTCCTCTATCGGTCGGTGTCGAACGGGACCGGCGACCCCGCGCTCGAAGAACTCCGGCAGGCCTACGCTCGGGGGGACCTCTCGGACGAGGAGTTCGAGGAGCGACGACAGCGACTCCGGGAATAGCCGACTCGGCGACGCCGCCCGGCGCGCACCGATTTCGGGCGTCTTTCGGCCCCCACAGCGCGGCGTCTGCTCGCCGAATCGGTGACCGATTCTATCCGCGAGACTCGACGTAGTGTGACACCGCACACCAACGAAGTTCTCATTTTCGTTCGAACATTTCTCCATTTCAGGTTATAGTATATAAAGAAAATATAAAATAATAAATAACAAAAATATAATTACAATCTATGGAGAGAAGAAAGTTCCTCCAGAGTGCTGGTGTAGGAATCGCAAGCGTCCTCGGTGCCGGTGCCGCGAGTGCCAGCGAGGACGCCGACGGACCGATTCGAGTCGAAGGCGTTCGGATTCACCGATTCACCCCCGCGGGAGACGACACCTTCGACTACGAAGAACAGTTCCGGAGCGGTCGGCTCAGGGCCAAGTTCGGGACTGAAACGGTGACGGTTGACGAGGCGACCGTCACCCGCGAACAGCTTCCCGAGGACTACCGGGACCGCAAGGGTCGATTCCAAGTCACCCAGCCCGATACGGCAGTTCTGGGCCACATGTCGGAGTTCGTCGCTCAGGAGTCCGGGTCGAGCGGTGACGTGGGGACCCAGACCCACGACCTGCCGGAGTACTGCTACAAGAACGCCGACGTCGCCGAACGGACGGGACCGATAAACGTCGCGTGGGAAGTGAACAAGTCGGCCAGCGAGATTCGAAGTGCCATGCGCGACAACGTTAGCTGGTGGGACGGCGAGTGCTGGTGTGCCGACCTCCCGAGTTTCGACCGATACACGGTCATCGACGGAAGCGCGGCCAAGAACGACAGCGGCGTCGCCAAGTCGGTCGGGACCCACCTCACCGGAAGCCAGTGGCACGCTCGGCTCTGGAACATGCCGGACGGCCGAGTCGTCGCGCAGGCTCACTACGACGTTCAGGACCACGGCACGATAATCCTCGACCCGGACTACCGATTCAAGGAGTCGCGCCAGACCGTCGCGGACACGTGGACCGACGCGCTCGACTACTCCGAGAACATCTACTATCAGGGTAACGGTAGCGGTTACACCTGTGACGACTCCTCGGACGGGTACGTCTCGAAGATTATCTGACCCGACGTTGAAGTAGGCTTCCCCCGAACCATCCTTTCAGGTCCTCATTCGATGAACCCAGAACTCAGAGATGCGCTGTCGTACGGCGTGGTCGCTTACGCCGGACTGGTCGGGCTATACGTCGTCTTGGTGGCCGCCAGTAGCGTCCTCGCCGGCGAACTGACTCGCTCGCAGTGGCCTACCGCGACCTACCTCCTCGCCGGTGCGTGCGTACTGTTCGTCGCGGCGTGGACCGGGGCGAACGGTCTATCGGCGTCTACCGCGGTCGGTGTCGGCCTCGCTCCGGTCGCGGCCGTGTTGACCGCGGGGGCCGTCGCCGTGTCGGTTGACCAACTCGGCGACCCGATACATCCCGGTTTCCTCGCGTTCTTCCTCGCGGGAACGTTCGTCCTCGGGCAAGTTGTCGCCCTCGTCGGCTACGGACTCGGCTCCGTTCTCGCCAGTGCGTGAGGAGATTGCGTCGTCCGTGGTCGGCCTCCGCTCGTTCGGCGACCACGAATTACGTCCTATCGGTCCGCGACGACGAAGCACGTCTCGGGTCGCTCGTCGGCCCGCCGAATCTCGAACCCGGCGTCCTCGAGGAGTTCGACTGCTTCGTCACGACTGTAGCGCTCCTCGACCGGCGGGCCGCCGTCGCCGCTCCCGTTCGCGCTCCAGTCGGCGACGACGAATCGCGCGCCGTCGCGGAGGGTTCTGGCGACCTCTGCCAGCGACTCCTCGCTGGCGAACTCGTGGAAGGTCATGGTCGAAAAGGCGGCGTCTAACTCGCCGTCGCCGAATGGGAGGTCCCCGATGTCGGCGGTCACCAACTCGACGTTCTCCGGCACGCCCTTCTCGCGATACAGGTCGTGCATCTCGGCCTGCACGTCCACGGCCCGGAGGTCGCCCGCAAACGGGGCCACATCGTCGGTGTAGAACCCGGTCCCGCTCCCCAAGTCCGCCACCGAGGACCCGCTCTCGGAATCGAGGTCCAGCGCGCCGACTAACTCCTCGCGCGAGAGGTAGCGATACCGCGACTCGTCTTCGAGTCTGTCGGCCGACTCGGGGTCGAAGGTGTGAAATCCCATGCCCGAAATCCGTGGCCGACCGCCTTAACGACTGCGGGATGTGGCCGAAGTACGCAAGACCGCGAACGCAAATCCTCCTCCCGACCGGAACGACCCCCTTTCTGACCGGAATCTTAGCTGTGGCGCTCGATGAGTTGGGTCAGGGTGGCCTCGTCCTGCACGCCCACGACCTGTTCGACCTGCTCGCCGTCGGCGAACAGGAGGAGCGTCGGGACTCCTCGGACCCCGTACTGGGTGGCGAGGCCCTGATGCTGGTCGATGTCCACCTTCGCCACCGCGGCGTCGGTCTTCTGGGCGAGGGCCTCGACGGTCGGTTCGAGCATATTGCAGGGTCCACACCAGTCCGCGTAGAAGTCCACCAGCACCACGTCGTGGTCGGTGGTCACCGTCGAGAAGTGTTCGACGCTCTCGACGTGGATGGGTTCGTTCGGCGCAGACTCGGTAGTCTCGCTTTCGGCGTCGTCCTCGCCGAGGAGTTCGTCGCGCTTCTGTTCGCGGATAGATTCGAGTTCGTCTTCGCTCATCACCGCTATCTTGTCACCGGACGGCTTTAACTGTTTTGCAGGTATAGCACAATATTGCTTCTCCCGCTCGGCCCTAATTCGGTTTCTGTCGCCGACCCTGACGCCCGCCGCGGCGGACAGAAACGGTCGAGAGACGAATCCGAACCTTTTCGACCGACAACAGTAACGCCGGATTTCGGTCGACACACGCGCCGGATAATTTCGGCGGTCCGATTTCCGCCAGATTTGCTCAGTCAATAACAATGGGCGGTTCGGTCGTCGTCGGTCACATGGTAGGCGTAATCGGCACGACGCTCGGGTCCGACGCGCTCGATGCGATGGTCGCGTCCGCGGACGCCGAGGAGTGGTACGAAATCGAGCGATTCGCTCCCGCAGAACGAGGACCCGCGGGCGACGTGGGCCTCGCGCTGGTCCATCACGGCGAGAAGGACCCCGGCGGTCACGCCACGTGGTCCGGCGAGTCGGGCGTCGGCGTCGTCCACGGCGCGATTTCGAACCGCGAGCGCCTCGGCCTCTCGCACGCCGAGATTTTCGAGCGCGTGCTGGACCGACCCACCGTAACGCTCCCCCAGTTGAGCGGCCCCTTCCTCCTCGCAGTCGCCGACCGGGAGGGCAACCTGCTGGTCGCCAGTGACAAGTTGGGGACCAGAGAGTGCTACGTCGCCGAAACCGACGACGGCGTGGCCTTCGGGTCCGACCTCTCGGCGGTCGCTGGCCGGATGGAGTCGCCCGAAATCGACGCCCGGACTGCGAGCGACCTGCTGTCGTTCGGGTTCGCGCTCGGCGACAAGTCGCTGGTGGCGGGCGTCAGGGCGCTTCCGCCGGCGAGTCTCCTCCGGGTCGGCCCGGACGGCGCTGACGTTTCGGCGAATCGCTACTGGGAACCCAACTTCTCGCGGTACTCCTCGGCGGGGTACGTCGAACGGGCGCTGTCGTCGTACCGGCGTGCGGTCTCGGACGCCGCCGGGACCGTCTCGGGTCGCCTCGGACTCTGGCTTTCCGGAGGTCTCGACAGTCGCACGATGGCGGGAGTCCTGCGCGAGGAGTACGGTCCCTTCCGGACGTTCACCTACGACTCGAACCCGCCCGACGAGTCGAATCTGGCTCCCGCGAGGTCGGTCGCCGAGTCGCTGGGCGTGGACAACGACCTCGTGTTGGAGACGCCCGACGACTTCGCCGAGGCCTACGCCCGGTCGGTCCGGGCCTGCGACGGGATGGTGCCCCACCAGAATCTGGTCGCGCCCTCGTTCGTCTTCGGCCAACTCCACGGTAAGGTGGACGCGATGATGGAGGCCGCGCCGCAGGGGGAGTTCTTCGGCGAGGAGATTTGGACCTCCCACCTCGACGCGCCCTCGGCGACCGACGCCTTCGAGTCGATGCTGTCCTTCCGCCGGGAGTCCGCCGAGGACGTTCGGGCGGTCCTCGACGGCGACACTCCGACTGGCACCCCGCCGGACCCCGACCGGTCCATCCGGGAGATGGTCGCTTCCAGTTCCAAATCCAGCGTCCCCAACCGAATTCTGGACGTGTGGTTCCGCAACTTCCCGAAGAACGGTCACTTCCGGGGGAATCAGGCGGTCCGGAGTCAGGTCGGCATGCGGGTCCCCTTCGCCGACGGCGACTTTCTCGATACCGTCGCGGGGATGCCTCACCGCAAGTTCCGCCGGGGGACGGTCCCGCTGACCGGCGGCCGCATCCCCCGGTCGATGTCGCCGCTCAAGCACGCGGTCGTTCGCCGACTCGACGGGGATTTGGACGAGATTCCCTACGAGCGGACCGGTCTCGCGCCGAAATATCCCCTGCCGCTCCACGACGCTGGCTACGTCGGCAAGCAACTCACGTGGCAACTGTTCACCGGGCGACCGGGCCGGTGGAACGACTGGTACCGCCAGCATCCCGATGTCCGCCGGACGGTGAACCACTGGCTGGATTCGGCGCGGGACCGCGCGCTGTTCGACGGCGACTTCGTGGAGCAACTCCGGCGTCGGCACCTCGCGGGCGAGGCGGACAACTGGGGCCTCCTCTCGGGAATCCTGAATCTGGAGGTCTGGATGCAACAGACCGTGGACCGCGAGACGGTTACTCCTCGGGTCGCTCGCTCGGGCCGAAATCCGTTCTAAGCAACCTCTCTATTGCTCTCAAAATTGCTTTCAATCCCGAGAAGAACAATTACGTTTCCTTACCGCTCCCACGCGGGCGGCGCGCGACCCATCCGCCGCAGGACAGCGGGGTAGCCGAACGCGATGACGATTGCCACGATGACTCGGGGGACGAACCCCTCGATTCCCGCGACGGCTAAGAGAGCGACGCCCAGAAAGTAGAGTACCAGCATGATGAGAAACTGCGGGAGTAACTGACGCCACGCTGATGCCATACGCGAGATGATGGGCTATGAGAAGTTAAATATGTGGTACGGTATCGCTACCTGACGATTGGCCTTTTCGGGCGTTCTTTCCGGAGACACCACCGGGAGACTCTTTCCAGTCGCTCCCTCGCCCCTCGCCACTCGCGCGATTGGGGCACCCACTGACGGGGTGCGCCAGCACGCGCCGGACAGCGGAGTCGATGCCGAGATGCGTAGGTCGGAGCCAGCGACGAGATGCATCCGGTCGGGTTCTCAAATCGAGACGCCCAGATGCCTATCGACCACTTCGTCGTTCTCGCGCAACTGGTCGCTCGTGCCGTGATAGACGATTTCCCCGCGGTCCAGCACGTAGTGGCGGTCGGCGAGTTCCAGCGCCACCTCGACGTTCTGCTCGACCAGCAGGACCGAGATGCCCTCGTCGTTCAGGCTTCCCACCAACTCCTCGACCCGCCGGACGACGAAGGGCGCGAGGCCCTCGGTGGGTTCGTCCAGCAGGAGGAGGTCGGCCCCGGCGACCAGCGCCCGAGCGATGGCGAGCATCTGCTGTTCGCCGCCCGACAGCGCGCCGCCCCGGCGATTCGGGTGGTCCCGCAGGTTCTCGAACTCCGCGAGGACCTCCTCGGGGTCCCGCGACTCGGCGGTCGCTCCGCCGCCGAGTTGGCCGACTTTCAGATTCTCGGCGACGGTCAACTCGGGGAAGATTCTGCGCTCCTCGGGCACGAAGGCGACGTTCCGCCGGACGGTCTCCTCGGGCGAGAGGTCCGTCACGTCCTGCCCGTCGAAGGTAATCGTCCCCGCCGAGGGGACGACGTTGCCCACGATGGAGCGCAGGGTGGTGGTCTTGCCCGCGCCGTTGCGCCCGACCAGCGAGACGACCTCGCCCTCCTTGACGCAGAGCGACACGCCATGGAGGACCTCCGTCGCGCCGTATCCCGCGACGAGGCCAGACACGTCGAGGAGCGGATTCTCGCAGGCCCCGGCGTCCAACCGGTCCGAGTCGGTGGCGTCGAGGCGAGACGAGTCGCTCATTCCCGGACACCTCCGAGGTAGGCCTTCTGCACGTCGTCGTCCTGCGCGATTCGCTCGGGCGTTCCAGTCGCCAGCACCTGCCCGCGGTTCAGCACCGTCACGGTGTCCGAGACGTTCATCACGAGGTCGATGTCGTGTTCGATGAGGAGCATCGTCTGGTCGGCCAGCACGTCCTCGACCAGCGAAATTGTGCGCTGGGTCTCCTCGCTCCCCATCCCCGCGGTCGGTTCGTCGAGCAAGACCAGTTGTGGGTCGGTCGCCAGCACCAGTCCGAGTTCCAGTCTTCGCCGGTCGCCGTGGGCCAGATTCCGGGCGTAGTCGTCGGCCCGACTCTCCAAGCCGATTTCGGAAAGCACCTCGTCGGTCCGCGATTCGACCGACTCGAAGCGGTCGGTCGGACTGAACAGCTTTCGGTGGAAGGGAATCCTTCCCTCGCCCTCCGCAACCGACTGGGCCGCGAGTCTGACGTTCTCGCGGACCGAGAGACCGCCGAAGACGGTCGAAATCTGGAAGGACCGACCCATCCCGCGCCGAACTCGCTCGTGGGGCGGAAGCCGGGTCACGTCCTCGCCCCGGAAGTGGACCGACCCCGCGGTCGGCCTGAGCGCGCCGGTCAGGCAGTTGAACAGCGTGGTCTTGCCCGCGCCGTTCGGCCCGATGACGCTCCGGAACTCGCCGTCCCGAACGCCCAAGTCCACGCCGTCGAGCGCGGTGAAGTCGCCGAACTGCTTGGTCAGGCCCTCTGCCCGGAGGACCGTCTCGGTCTCGGGGTCGAACCCATCCGCGCTCTCGGAGACCGCCATCACTCGTTCACCTCCTGCTCGGCGAGGGGTTCGGCGTCGTCGCCGTGGGCCTCGCCGGGACCACCGCCAGCACCCGGTCCCGTGCCTGCACTGCCGCCAGCGCCCGCTCTCCCGCCGGCCTCGACCAGTTTGTCCGGGAGCGAGACCAGTCCTCTCGGGAGCAGGATGACGAAGACGACGAACAGCGCCCCGAGGAAGAACTGCCACTGCTCGGTGTACGACGAGAGGACCTCCTCGAACCCGATGTAGACCCCCGCACCGACCATCGGGCCGTAGAGGGTCCCCATCCCACCCAGCACCGTCATCACGACGACCTCGCCGGAGTTCAGCCAGAACAGGAGCGAGGGCGCGACGAACCCGCTTTCGACCGCGAACAGGCCGCCCGCAAGCCCCGCCATCGCGCCCGAGACGACGAACGCTCGGCGCTTGTAGGCGGTCACGTCGTAGCCGACGAACTCGGTCCGGCGCTCGCTCTCCCGGATGGACTGGAGGACGCTCCCGAAGGGTGCCCGCATCATCTGGCGCGCGACGAGATAGGACCCGACCACGGTGGCCAGCAGGAAGTAGTAAAACAGGCCCTCCTCGGCGACGAGGGGCACCATCTCGGCGATTTCGTCCAGTTCCATCGCGTACCCCCCGATTCCGTACAGCACGTCGGCCCCGAACAGGCCGTCGCTCCCGCCGGTCCACTCCAACTTGAAGACGGCCCGGTAGAACAGTTGGGCGAACGCCAAGGTAATCATCGCAAAGTAGACCCCCGAGACCCGAATCGAGAGGTAGCCGATGACCCACGCGATGGCGGCGCAGATGGCGACTGCGACAGCGAGCGCCACGAACGCCGAGGAGCTAACGTGAAGTAAGACCAGCACCGCGGCGTAGGCTCCGGTCCCGTAGAACAGCGCGTGGCCCAGCGAGACCAGTCCGGCGTAGCCCATCACGAAGTCGAGGCTCAGGGCGAACAGCGCCCAAATCAGCACCTCCGACATGAGCGTCAGGACGTACTCCGAGTAGAGGACTTCGACGCCAAGGGGAACGACTGCGAGGAGGACCACCGCAATCGCGCCCAAGCCGAATCGCTGGCGGTCGGTCAGCACGCCGCCGCGTTGGCCCGCCAGCAGTTCGCCCTCGGCCTCCTCGCCCTCGCCGCCCGAAGTCCCGAACAGGCCTTCGGGCTTGACCAGCAGGACGCCTATCATCAGCGCGAAGACGATGAGACCCTCCAGCACCGGGACGTAGGTCCGGGCCAGCGTCTGGATGATGCCGACGCCGAGTCCGCCGACGACTGCGCCGCGGAAGCTACCCAGACCGCCCAGCACGACGATGACGAACGCCGGGATGATGACCGAGTTCCCCATGCCGGGGTTGACGTTCTGGTAGGCACCGAGGACGATGCCCGCGACTGCCGCCAGCGCCGCGCCAGCGCCGAAGACGAGGGTGTAGTACCGGTCGATGTCGATGCCCAGATTCCGGACCATCTCGCGGTCCTGCGACCCGGCCCGGACCACCAGTCCGAACTTGGTGTTGTTCAGCGCCCACCACGTCCCCAGCGAGAGGACCGCGCCGAACGCGACGATGAAATAGCTGTACAGCGAGTTGCTGACGCCCAGAATCGTCACGGGACCCGCCAGAATCGGCGGTTCGGCGAAGGCCTTGGGCTGTTTGCCCCAGAAGAACGTGATGACGTCGTTGAGCATCAACACCAACCCGAAGGTCAGCAGGATGTGATAGAGGGGGTTGCGGTCGTACAGCGGTCGGAGAGTCACTCGCTCGATGACCGCGCCCAGCACGCCGACCAGCAGGGGTGCGACGAGGAGCGCAATCCAGAACCCTGCCCCGCCGAAGGGCGCAGAGATGGCGAACGCGAAGTAGGCCCCGAGCGCGAACAGTTCGCCGTGCGCGAAGTTGATGACGTCCATCACACCGAAGATGACCGACAGTCCCGCGGCTATCAGGACGTAGACCATCCCGATGGTCAACCCGTTCAGCAGTTGCTCGGCGAACCCCGTGAGACCGACCATGTTAGAGGTCGCACTCGGTCTCGTCGCAGGGCGGGATGGCGTTCTCGCCCTCGATTTTCTGCTGAAGGCTCACGTTCGCCGGGCCGCCCGAGTCCGGTTCGACGTTCTCGCCGACCCAGACCGGGTTCATCGCTTGGTGGTCACACTCCCGGAACCGGTTCGGGCCGAACGTGCTGGGCACTTCGAGGCCCGCGAGGGTGTCTTTGACCTCCTCGGGGTCGCTTGTCCCGGCCTCCTCGATGCCGTGGGCGGTCATCCGGATGGAGTCGTAGGCGACGCGGGCGAAACTGTCGGGCGTCGTGTCGTAGGCGTCCTGATACGCCGACACGAAGCGCTGGTTGTCGCCGGTATCGAGTTTCGGCACGTACCGGACTCCGCCGTAGGTCCCGTAGGCCGCCGGGCCGAGCGCGCCCCGGACGACTTGGAAGGTCATCGTCGGACTCACCAGCGTCACGTCGTCCTTCAACCCCTGATTCGCGGCCTGATTGACGAAGTTGATGAGGTCGCCGCCGGTCATGCCCAGAATCGCCAGTTCGGCGTCCGAGTTGCTGATTTGGCTGATGTACGACCCGTAGTTCGTCGCGCCGAGTTGGGACCGCGAGACGCCGACCTCGGTGAAATCGTCGCTGGTCTCCTGCATCCGGGATTTCCACTCCCTGCGGACCGACTGGCCGTAGGCGTAGTCAGCGATGTGGAACCAGACGCTCGTTCCGAGGTTGTTGGCGGTCCACGGCGCGACGGCCTCCGCGATTTGGGCGGTGTGGGTCTCGGCCCGGAAGACGTACTCGTTGCAGTCCGCGCCGGTGATGTTCATCGCGGCCGCGCCGGGGTTGTAGATGACCTCCTCGTTCTCGGCGAACGAGTTGAGCGCCAGCGCGGTCGAACTCGAAATCGCGCCCATCAGATACTCCGCGCCGTCCTGCTGGACCGCCTTCTGGGCGACTTGGCGACCGGTCGCGGTGTCGGCCTCGGTGTCCTCGTACACCGCGCTTATCTCGAAACTGAACTGGTCGCTCTCGTTGACGTGCTGGACGGCCAGTTTCGCCCCGTTTCGCTGGCCCTCGGCGAGTCCGCCGTAGGGACCGGTCATCGGACTCAGCACGCCGTAGTTCACCGTGTCGATGCTCTGGGTGCCGACGCCCGCGCCGCCGATGCACCCGGCGAGCGCGCCGGTTCCCGCGATACCTGCAAGCCGCAGTACGTTCCGCCGCGAGGAGAGGCCGGAGTCAGTTTCCGAAGTCCGCTCGGTCGCTTCGCCCGCGTTCCGTGGGTTGGTTTGACGACCCATACCGGCTATGCGGAATCTTGGATAATAAACTATTGTGTAAAATACGGGTGCGGCGACGTCGAAATAACTCTCCTCCGTCTGTCTTGTCAGCACAACAATCGGTAATAGCCGAGCCGCAACGACAGAAAGGGAACTATAACCAATTCCGAAAGAAACAAAAATATTGCTTAAAGAAATGTTTAGTGACTTTTCTCCACGCTTCCGAACCGCGACTGCTGGCCCGCTACTCGAAGTGGGGCACCACTTCCTCGCCCAACCGCTCGACGCACTCGACCATCCGGTCGGTGCCGATGCCGGGGTGGTAGGTCCGGAAGATGAAATGCACGTCGTCGCCCAGCGCCCCGCGGTACTCCTCCAACTGGTCTACAACCTGCTCGGGCGTGCCGTAGATTGCCTGCTCCTTCAACTCCCGCTTGCGCTCGTCGTCCAGTTCTTCGACCTCCTCGCCCGAGAAAATCTCGGCGTAGCGCCGCTGGATGTAGAAGTAGCCCTCCTTCATCCGCTCCCACGCTTCTTCCTCCGAATCGCCGACGAACCCGTGCTGGAGGACGTACACGTCGAAGTCGTCCTCGGCGTCACCGGCCTCGCTGGCGTCGTCTCGCAGGCCCTCCTCGGCCCGGACCTTCCGGATGTCCTCGACGCGCTTGCGGACGCCCCCAATCGAGAGCGCGGAGGGCGCGCACCACGCATCTGCCACTCGGGCCGCGCGTCGGACTGCTGGCTTGGCCGACCCGCCGTACATCACCGGAATTTCGCTGTCGGGCTTGGGGGTGACGGTCACGTCCGGCGACACGTCGTGGAACTCGGCGTCGTAGTCCAGCGGTCCCTCGGACCACGCTGACCGCACGAGGTCGGTGGTGTCTTCCATTCGCTCGACGCGCTCGTCGCGGGGGACGCCGAACTCCTCGAACTCGGTCGGGTTCGACCCGATGGCGAGGCCGAGGGTGAGTCGGCCGTCGGCCAGCAGGTCCACCGTCGCGGCGTCCTCGGCGAGGCGCACCCCGTCGTAGAGCGGTGCGAGGGCGATGCAGGTGCCGAGTTCGATGTCCTCGGTTTCGGCGGCCAACGCCCCGAGGGTCGGCATCGTCGCCGAGAGATAGCCGTCGTCGGCGAAGTGATGCTCCGAGACCCACGCGCTGGCGAGGCCAGAATCGTCGATGGCGCGCCCGAGAGTCAGCATCTCGTCGTAAATCTCGCTCATCGACCGGTCGTCGTCGGGTCGTCGCTGGCAGGTGAACAGTCCGGTCCCGATTTCCATACCGGCAAATGTGGCCGGGCCGTCTTAATGTTTTATAAGGTAGCAGTTCACGTCCCGAAACTTACCCCGAGACTTATGCCGGAGGCGATTCAGCATCGAAGCATGACCGACGCACCCGGCGGCGCGAGCAGGCCCGGTGTCTCGGAGAACGCCGACGGCGGCCTCGACGGCCCCAAGGAGTCGATTTTCGAGGTCCTCAAGCCCGCGCTGGTGCTGGTCGGGATGCTCGTGGTGTTCTTCCTGCTGTTGTACTTCCTTGGATAGTGCCCGGTCCGATTCTCGGTGCTACCTCCTCGCACGAATCTTTTTGACCGAGGACGCGACGAACTGGTCGCAGGACATGTCGGAATCGGAATCACCAGCGGCGGCGAGCGGCGGCGGTCGGTCGAACCGAAACGGCAACGAACCGGGCGGCGGCGACGGTCGGCAGATGTTGTTGGAGGAAGCCCGCACGACGACGAGCCAGCAACTCGCCCAAATCAACAAACTCGACGGCGAAGCGGTTCGAACGGTCCGAATCGCGTTCGTGCTGACCGGCCTCCTCGTCGGCGGTGCGAAACTGGTCCCGTCGCTCGGCCTCGGTCTCCTCGGAGCGGCCGGAACGGTCTCGCTGGTGGGTTCCCTCGTCGCGTCGCTGTTCGTGTACGGCACTTCGAAGCTCTTCATCGGGTCGAGTCCGGACCGAATCCCCATCGACTACGAGGAGCAGATAGACACCGAGGCGGCGTACGTCGAAGTCATCGGCCGGTACGAACGCGGCCTTCTCAGAAACCGACGTGTTCTCTGGTCGAACGCGTTCTTCCTCGACGCCTCCCGTTTCCTGCTGGCCTGCGCAGTGGTTCTATTCGTTTTGGCCGCCGTGTTCCACGTCGCCATCCAATCGACTCGGATTCAACTGCTGTACCAACCTTTATCCGTCATTACGGAGCAATTTTGAGATAGCTATGACCGCAAGGGACGACGCCGACGAGTCGAGTCTCGTTCGGGCGGAGTACGTCTACACGGGCGGCTCGAAACGCCTCGCGGACCTCAAACTCCGCTTCGGAAAGTGGTTGGAGGACCGCCGTAACTAGTCGAACGGGATACCTCTCTCGCTCGAACGAGCAAAAAGAAGCCTCTACCGCCGAGTTCGATTTCTCGACTCGCTACGTCTCGTCCTTCTGGACCGTCTCCTGCCCGATGAATCGCGGTCGCTCGTCGATGGCGAGGAAGTTGTCAACGTCCTCGCGGGCCTCCTTGGCCTTGCCCTTGTCGGGGTCGTAGTCCCGGCTTCCCTCGCTCCCGAGAGCGTCGTAGAGTTTGTCGAGGTCCTCGAAGTAGAGTTCCGCAATCCCGTCGAACTCGGCGTTCTCGGGGTCAGTCGGGAGGACCGTGGCGTAGCGCACCACGCCGTCGATTTCCCGAGCGATGGGGGTGTGGTTGTTCTGCCAGTAGTCCACGAACTCGTCGTGGGTCATGCCGTCTTGGCGGACGAGGAAGGCCGAGTGCTTGTAGAGACCGTCGGTGTCGCCGTCTACCTCGTCCTTCTGGATTATCTCCTCGCCGATGAACCGGGGTCGCTCGTCGATGTCGAGGAAGTTGTCCACGTCCTCGCGGGCCTCCTTGGCTTTGCCCTTGTCGGGGTCGTAGTCCCGGCTTCCCTCGCTTCCGAGGGCGTCGTGCAAGTCGTCTAAGTCCTCGAAGTAGAGTTCGGCCAGACCGTCGAACTCGGCGTTCTCGGGGTCGGTCGGGAGGACGGTCTGGTAGCGCGTGACACCCTCGATTTCGCGGGCGATGGGGGTGTGGTTGTTCTGCCAGTAGTCCACGAACTCGTCGTGAGTCATGTCGTCCTGCCGAACCAGCAGGGCCACGTGTTTGTACATCGACTGGAACGTCGCTTGCGCTCCCAATAAAACCCGCCGATGGACTGCCGACGCCCTTCCGGACGGCGATTCGTCCTCGACCGACCACTCCAGAGCCGACCGTATTTTAGCTTCTTTTCTACCAAAATCTCCCTAAAATACTTGTAGTCACAGCTAATCTCACCGGACAATGACCATCGTTATTTTGGGCGAGACCGACCGGTTCAAAGAGCACGAACTCGTCCGGGAGGCCGCCGAGGAGCGCGGCGCGGAAACCGTCGTCGTCCCAGTCGAGGACTGGCCGGGGGACGCGCCGGTCGAACACACCGTGGGGAGCGGCGAGTGCGTCCTCGGCGAATCCATCCGGTTCGACGACGTGACCGGCGTCTTCTCGATGATTCAGACGGTCTTCCCGACGTATCTCCCCCACTACGACTGGTTCGAGGAGAAACCGGAGCGCCCGGCGTACAAGCAACTCCGAGAGTGGCAACAGACTTTCCGGTCGCTCCTCGCAATCTTCGAGGAACACGGCGCGAAGATACCGGTCTCGCCACGGGACCGCTACTGGGACTTCCACCGGCCGTGGATGCTCCAGTTGTACGACGACGAGGACGTTCCGGTCCCGGACACGACGTTCACTAACGACCCCGAGCGCGTCGAGGAGTTCGTGGAGAACCACTCTCGCGCGCTGGTCCAACCGGTCAACGGCGGCGAGGGCATGGAAGTGATACGGCCCGACGACCTCAAACCGGAGCGCCTCGAAAAGCTATCGGGCGCGCCCATCAAACTGCAGGAGTACATTCCCGGCGAGGACACCCGCGCCTACGTCGTTGACGGGGAGTTCGTGGGCCAGATACAGTACGGCTACGACGAGGACGCCATCTCGTTCAAGAGTTCCGAAGTCGCCTACACCGACATCGAGTCGATACGCCTCTCGCCCGACGCCGACCTCCGGGAGACGATTGTCCGGGCGGCCGAACTCACCCCCTCGGCCTATGCCGCCGTAGACGTGCGAATCACCGACGACGGCGACTACACCGTCTTGGAGAGCAACACGCCCGGTCGGTTCGCGGCCCACGACCTCGCCGGTGCGACCGCGGTCGGCGAGCGAATCGCCGAGTACCTGCTGGCGTCGTAGCCCGTCCGTCCCAAATATTTTTATCGACTCCCGATAGTTGCATCCTCAATGACGATTGTACTTATCGGAGAAGCCGAGTTCAAGGAGTTCGAACTCCTCGCCGAGGCCGTCGCGGAGCGCGGCGAGGAGGCGGTCGTCTGGGACACGACCGACTGGCCCAGCGACGTGCCGGTGACCTTCGACGTGGGGGGCGACACGGTGACGGTCGGCAGGGAGTTCGACCTCGACGAGGTGACGGGCGTGTTCCCGTGGGTCCACCACATCTTCCACCCCTCGCTGTCGCGGTTCGCCGACGACTTCGAGGACGAAGGGACCCGGAACCTGTTCATGAAGACCGACCAGTGGCGCGGCATCTTCCGGTCGCTCCTCGGTCTGTTCGACGACCGGGGCGCGACGGTGTTCTACCCGCCGGGGACCCAGCACTACGACGAGTGGAAGCCACTCCAGATGGAGCAGTTCACTGCGGAGGGAATCTCGGTTCCGGACACGGTGTTCACGACCGACCCGGACCGCGCTCGGGAGTTCGTCGCGGACCACGGCGAAGTCGTCTACAAGCCGGTGGTCGAGGAGGCGTGGCCGAATCGGCTGTCCGAGTCGGACCTTGAGACGGCCCCGCTTGACCGACTGGCGAACGCGCCCGTCCAGTTTCAGGAGTACGTCGAGGGCGACGACGTGCGGGCGTTCTTCCTCGACGGCGAGGTGGTCGGCGCGAGTCGCTACGTGACCGACGAGTGGACCTTCAAGACCGAGAGCCGAATCGACGACGCCGAATCCGTGGACCTCCGGGACGAGGTTCGCCGGGACGTGGAACGCGCTGGGGAGGTCTCGCCGATGCGCTTCGGGGCGGCCGACCTGCGCGTCAGCGACGAGACCCACGCCCTGCTGGAGGTCAATCCGGGGCCTCGGTTCGCCTTCCACGACCTCTACAGTGCGACCGACATCGCGGGGGTCCTCGCCGACGCGCTCGTGAACTGAACGCCGCGCCGACTGGGAGCAGAACTCGCCGTTTTCGATTTTGTTCGCGCACGACTGACGGTCAATCTGATTGCTCGTCCGTCTGATTGTCGGTCAGCCTGATTGCCGGCCTAATTGCCCGTCGCGCCGGCTATCGGGTAGTACGTATCTCCGAAAAGTCGCGGGTACCGCGAGCGGAATCCGACTACTACTCGCGGGCAGTTGCCTCAGCTACCGTCGCCGTTCGAGCTGGTGTGCTGGGTGTGTTCGCGGTCTTCGAGGTCCTCTTCTTCGTCGAGCGCTTGGATGAATGTCTCGTGCATGCTACATACTGTATAACATGCCTTCCTAACTTAAACTTTTCTACAATCAACTAAAATAATTAATATCGAGCAGTGATTATATTTATCCCGGAGACTCAGCGTCCTTCCGGCGTTCGACCGGTACAATCAGGAGACCGGCGGATTTACGGGCCGCTCACTCGCCGGACACCGAGAGAGTCGCGCGCAGACGCCCGGTGACGTTGAGCCACGAATCCACGTAGATGGCGGCGGTGAGCGCCGCCGCGATTCCTGCACCGCCCACGTCGCCGAACACGTACCCGAGGACTAAACTGACCGCGAACTCCACGATGACGAGACCGTAGGAGAGCGCCGCGTAGGCCGCCTGCCACGTCGGGCGGCCGTTCCGCAAGTGTTCGATTCCGCGGGTCCGGATGTTCTGCTCGTCCAGAAAGTCGGTCATCAAGAGGTAGCCGTCGCCGTGGAACAGGGGGACGATGGCGAACATCTGGAGGTTGAAACAGAGGACGCCCGCGAGTGCCAACCCCGGATGGGGGAAGACGGTGTGATACAGCGCGAACACCCCGAGCGTCCAGACGAGGCCGTAGGCCGGTCCCGCCAGCGTGTTCCACATCCGCCGGTTGCGGGGCAGACACCACCCGCCGTGGGTCCGGGTCACGACTGCTGGAATCACCCCGTTGATGACCGACGCGCCGAACTCGGGGTCGAGTCCCTGCTTCCACGCAGTGTAGTAGTGGCCGAACTCGTGGACGACCACCGAGCAGACGACGGTCGGAATCGCCAGCGGCAGGGCACCGAACAGGTACTGGTAGGGTCGGTCGAGCATCGGTTGGGCCAGCGTCGAAAGCGCGTTGGTCCACAGCACCCCGCCGATGCAGAACAGGAGCGCGACGGCGAGCGCCCGGTGCCAGAGCCGGATGTCCTCGGGCGGTCGGACTCGCTCGACCGGAGCGTCCTCGCGGACGAATCCCTCGTCGCGCATCTCTCGGAGGACGTTCGCCGCACCGGAATCCTGCTCGGCCGTCTCGGCGATGAGGTCCTCGATGGACATCTCGGAGGCCTTCGCTCGTAGCGTGTCTACCACCACCTTCGGGACCTCCTTGAACTGCTTGTCCGGGGTCCGGATGCGGTACTTGTCGTCCATGGCGACCCACGTGAACCCGTACCGGGTGTCGGTCTCCTCGACCTCCGTTTCGAGGGTCAGGCGGTCAGTTGGCAGGCGCATACTCTACTCAATCGTCCTTAATTCAAGATTGAATGGATGCGTTTAATAGCTTTGGTCGGCTGATGCCCCGGTCGGAGCATCAAGGCGGGGTCCTCGTGTTCGAGACATGACTGCTCGGAAATATACAAGTGTCTCAAAGCTATATAGAAATTGCTGAAGAAATTGTAAATATTTGGGTTCTCGAAACGCCGACTGCCACTGGTCGGTTCGACTGCTGGCTTCGGACCCTCGGCGCGCTGACTCGCGGCGGCCGTTCGCTATCTTCGGTTTCGTGGGCCTCGCTGTCGTCGGGAAGGGGGCCTGAACGCCGGAGATAACCTCCTCGACTACTCGATGACCGTTTCGCAACCACCGTCCGCGACGAAGGCGTGCCCGGTCACGAACGAGGCTTCGTCGCTGGCGAGGAAGTTGATACAGTTGGCTATCTCCTCGGGTTCCGCGAATCGGCCGAGGACGTGCAGGTCCTCGCCGCGCTCGCGGACCGATTCGGGGTCCTCGAATTCGCTGAGGTGTTCTTCGAGCATCTTGGTCTCGACCATTCCGGGACAGACCGCGTTGACGCGCACGCCCGTCGGTCCGAGGCGACCGGCCAGCGACCGAGTGAAGTTCACGATTGCGGCCTTCGAAGTCGCGTAGGGAAGCACCGGCGTGTACCCGCGCAGTCCGACCGCGGATGCCGTGTTGACGATTGCGCCCTCGCCCTGCTCCTTCATTATGGGAGCGACGGCCCGACACCCGTTCCAAGCCCCGTTGATGTTCACGTCGAACACCCGGTCACGTTCCTCCTCGGTGATGTCCTCGATGGCTTTCATCGTGCCGGAAATGCCGGCGTTGTTGCACAACACGTCGATGCGCCCGTAATCCTCGACGACGGTATCCACGACGCTCTGGAAGGCCTCGGCGTCGCTGACGTCTAGTTCTGCGAACACCGCGTCTCCACCCGCCTCCCGGATGTCCTCGGCGACGGTTTTTCCGGCATCGACGTCGATGTCGGTCACGACGACAGTTGCGCCCCGTTCGGCGAATCTTCGGGATGTCGCCGCACCGATGCCGCTTGCGGCTCCAGTAACGAGGACCACATCGTTTTCGAAATCCATGTATTTCGGAAAGGAGAGGTTTTTCATACCACTTTTTATATATTTAAAACAATTAATAAAAGAAATAAATAATAAAGAGTTTTTAGATAATATATGGGTGGAATAATAGATGATTGCGTGTATGTAACCACAAATATGTGATTAGTTCTCAACTAGATGCAACGTTCGGTGGCGCTATACCTGCCTCAAATATAATTTATATACATGTTGTTCAGCTATCAGTGTAGACACGACTGCAACGGCCCGGAACCGATTGCGTCCTCGGAATCGACACCAACCTGTTGGTTTCGGCGGCCGGACCACAGACCGAGGAGGAACCGGTCGAAACGTGAGCACTCAGCGCGACTCGCCTGTCCACGTAACCAAACTGCCACTCTTTCCGGGGACACGTTACGAGCGTAGTTCACTACTTTTTATTATCGCCCTCGGAGTACCACCGCCCATGGGCTTCTATCAGCGCGATTTCATGGAAGGCACCCGCGGCACGATGGGCGTCGATTGGGAGGAGCGAATCAACTTCCAGCGTCTGCGCGAGGAGCGCAAGGAGCGCGCCTTGGAACAGATGGCCGAGCAGGAACTCGGAAGTATGCTCCTCATCAACGACCCCAACGTCCGGTACGTGACCGGACTCGCCATGACCGGCGGGAGCGGGGCCGACCACTACACCCTCCTGACCGAGGACGGCGACGTGGTTCACTGGGACACCGCCGACCACGCCAGCAACCAGCAGTTCAACTGCCCGTGGTTGGACGACATCCGGTACGCCGCGCCGGGCCTCGGTAACGTCCCTCGTGCTTCCGGTCGGAACTCGGCCCGCGATTGGCTGAAGGGCAAGATGGCCGACCTCGTGGTCGAGGCGATGGACGAGTACGGCGTCAAGAAAGAGCCGATGGGCATCGACGTGGGCAACCAGCCACTCATCCAGAAGTTCGAGGAGCGCGGCGTGGACGTTCGGACCGGCGAATGCGCTCAGGCCATGGAGGACGCCCGGAAGGTCAAGACCCGCGACGAAATCGAGTGTCTCCGACAGGTCGCGGCCATCTGCGAGGCCGGATTCCAGCGCATCAAGGAGACCGCAAAGCCCGGCATGCGCGAGTCCGAGGTCTGGGGCGAGGCCACCAAGGAACTCTGGCGACTCGGCGCGATGGTGCAGGGCGGCTACTGCACTTCCGGCCCGAATACGTGGCCCAAGCACCAAGCCAACACGACTGACCGGGTGATTCGGCCCGGCGATTTGGTCTACGCCGACTTCTACAACATCGGCTTCATGGGCTATCGCTCCTGCTACTACCGCACCTTCAGCATGGGCGAACCCACCCAAGCCCAGAAGGACGCCTACGAGAAGGCCCGCGACGACCTCTACGACGTGTTAGAGCGCATCGAACCCGGCGCGACCACGGACGAAATCTGCAAGGGCTTCCCCGACAAGGAGGGCGAACACATGGACTGGTACGGCGCGGAGGACTACTGGGAGATGACCACCAACCACTGGGCGCACGGTCTGGGTCTCCAACTCTACGAGGTCCCGCTCATCTGGCGCGGCCTCTCGCCCGACCACCCCATCGAAATCGAGGAGGGCATGACGATGGCCGTCGAGACGATGCAACCCGCCGAGAATCAGGGTGTCCGCGTCGAGGAGATGGTGGTCGTCCGCGAGAACGGCGTCGAGATTCTGAGCCAGTGGCCCGTCGAGGAGATTACGACCATCGAACACTGACGAGGCTCACTCGGTCTCTCGGGCCGGCGGGCCGAAAAAATAGGCTCGATGTCTCGGCTATAGCGGGTTGGTCGAGACGGTGACATCGTCGGTGTCGATACCCTCGTAGCTCCCGCCGGAGCGCACCAGCCACTTGTCCCCGTTCGTCGGGTCGCTATCGTCGTCGCCGGTGCTGACGCCGCCGTATATCTCGTAGTAGTCGCCGCCGTCCTCTATCGCGTCGATGGAATCAGCGCTGTCCTCCTCGGTGAACTCGGTCCCGAAGACCGCCGTCTCGGAACTCGCCTTCGGGACGTGGATGAGGTACGCAGAGTACCCCGACTTCGAGCCGACGATTAGCTCGTAGTCGCTTCCGGCGGCGACCGCGCTCCCCGAACCGAGGACGGCGAGGGCTGAACTCGATGCGAGTGCTATTCCGCTCTTCTTCAGGACGTCGCGTCTTGAGTTGGATTCCATACATGTTATTGTTAGTAGGATATAGTTAAATGATTTATGGCTATGGGGTTAGCTCTATATCCGTGATAAAAGCGTCGGCAGGGCTTCTCGCCGGAACGAGTTCGATTCGTTGCGGTTGAACGTTGGTAGTGGTAACCACTGGTCACGTCCGACGCGATTGACGGCCAGAATCGGTGCCACTACGCCGCCTAATCCCCCGTGATTCCGTCGTCCTTCACGCTCGGCGCGCCGACGACCAGCAGGCGGCCCGCATCAAGCGCCTCGAACTGTCGCCACGTCTCGGGCGGCATCACGACCACTTCGTCTTCTCCGAGTTCGAAGGTTTCGCGCTCGACTGCTCCGTCCTCGCTTTCCCCTTTCTCCTCACTTTCGACGGTCACGAGAAACGTCCCGGAGAGGACGTAGTAGAGTTCTTCCTGTTCCTCGTGGCGGTGCCAGTTGTTCGTCTCGCCCTCCGCGAACTCCCAGACGCTGGGGCGCATCTCCTCGGGGCGGAGTCGATACCCCACGGCCTTCAGGTCGGGTTCGATGTCCTCCACGTCGCGTGTTTCGAGGTCCGCAAGGCTAGTTTTCTCGTACATGCCCGTAGGTTCGACGCGACGTGGCAAAAGGATGGAGGCAAAAACCGACCATCGCGGACCTGAACTTTATACACGAAGACGGTTCTGCCTGCCGACGAGTCCGTAATGAAGAAGGCGGGGCGGATTTCGGGACGACTGATTGCTCGGGGATAGCGAATCGAACGCAACGACTGTATCATCGCGGCGACTGCACTCGCCAACGACGAACCGGTCGTGACGCGAAACGTCCGCCACTTCGACCGAATCGAAGGCGTCGAGGTAGTGACGTACTGACGCTACTCCGACTCCTCGTCGGGCGGAAGCACCGTCGAAATCCGGGCGTTCTCCTTGAGTCGAATCCCGCCCGGTGGGACCGAGAGGGGGATTCTGCCGAGGTCGGTCAGTTCCAGCGTCGGGTGGAAAGCCCCGCGCTCGCGGACCGCATCGCGGGTCTGGACCCTCAGCGGGCGGTCCGCGTCGAGGGTCTCGTTGTACTCCACGAGGTACTGGCCGGCCTCCAAGTGCCACCACTGGTAGTCGTCCTCATCGTTGCGCCACACCTTCTCGTGGGCGGCGCAGTTGGCGTGACGGAGTTCGTCGCCGCCGAAATCGACCCTTCCGGGGGTCTCGACGGTCAGCACTTCGCTCACGGTCAAATCGAGGCCGCGGTCGGTCACTTGGGTCTCCTCGTGGAGGAGGCCCGAGACGAGTGTCGTCAGTTCGCTTGGTCGCATGGATATATCGCCGGGTGCCACGACCAAAAACTTCGGGACGCGCGGGACGACGTTCAGACGAACCGCAGTCCGTCGTCACCACCGAGGACCCGGCGTATCGACCCCCAAATCGAGACCAGCGTGTAGTCGCCGGTGACGCCCTTGATAGCGCTCTCCCGGACGATTTCGAGGTCGAACCCGTCGCCCGACGCCGTAATCACGTGGTTGGCGCTCGTGGCCTCCGGGTCGGCGACCAGCATCGACTCGGTGTCGTCCAGTCCGAGGGAGGCCAGCGCCACCACCGCGTGGGAGTTGAAGTTTCGCGGGAATCGCTCGCAGAGGCCCCGGACGGGTCCCTCGTAGAGGACGGTTCGTCCCTCGATGTCGTCCGGAGATACCTCGTCGGTGTACCCGAAATCGAGGTGGTCGGGGGCCTTCGTCGCGGTGATGGATACCGAATCGAGTGCTTCCCGCGCGTCGAGGAGTCCGTCGATGCCGAACAGCGCGGCGTGAGGAAGGTAGACGGCGTTCCCGTTCTCGCTCGCGGTCGAGACGAGTCGTCGCTCGACGGACTCGTCCACGAACGCGGACCCGGAGAGGACCATGAGGTCGCTCGCTTGGAGGACCGTCGCCCCGAGGTCAGCGACGACTTCGTGAGTGGCCGCTTCCACGACCAAATCGACCGGTCGGTCTGCGAGCCGCGTCGGGTCGGTCACTTGCTTCTCCTGCGGAAGCCCCTCCTTCTCCGACCGAACCAGAACGTAGTCGAGTTCGAAGTCCGGTGCCGACTCGACGTACTCTGCGAGGGCGCGGCCGATGCGACCGAATCCGAGCAGTCCGAGGGTGTAGGTCTGTGTCATTGGTCACGGTCCCGAGTGAGGTTGTCGCCGGTTTCGGCGTCGAAGACGTGGCCTGCGCCCACCTCCACGCCGACGGTGATGGTGTCGCCCTCGCTGGCGGTGGTGTCGTTCGAGACTCGCGCGGTGAACTCCGAGGACTCGTCGTCGGTCGCACCGGGAGGAGCAAGCGTCAGGTCCACGTTCGACCCCATCGGTTCGACCACCTTGACGTAGGCCCGGAAGGAGCGCCGGGAGTCTATTTCGTCGCTGTCGAGGAGGGCGGCGTCCTGCAAGTCCTCGGGTCGAATCCCGAAGACGAGTCGCTCGCGGTCGCCGTCCCACGACGAGAGCGCCGCCGCCATCTCGTCGGGAAGCGCGAGTTCGAAGGCCTCCGAGAGGAGCCAGAGGTCGCCGTCGCGCTCGTCGTCCTGCTCGCTCAGTTCCACCGCGAAGAAGTTCATCGGCGGTTCCCCGATGAATCCGGCGACGAACCGGTTGGCAGGATGCTCGTAGACCTCCTGCGGCGGCGCGATTTGCTGGAGTCGGCCGTCGTTCATCACAGCCACGCGGTCGCCCAGCGTCATGGCCTCCTCTTGGTCGTGGGTGACGTACACCGAGGTCTTGCCCACTCTGCGGTGGAGTTTGTTCAACTCGGTCCGCATCTGGATGCGGAGCTTTGCGTCCAGATTCGACAGCGGTTCGTCGAACAGGAACAACTCGGGGTCCCGGATGATGGCCCGGCCGAGCGCCACGCGCTGTTGCTGACCGCCCGACAGGTCTCTGGGTTGGCGGTCCAGCAGTTCTCCGATGCCGAGCATCTCGGCGGTCTCCTCGACCTTCCGCTGGCGCTCGTCCTTCGGGTACTTCCGAATCGTGAGCGGGAACGCGAGGTTCTCGCGCACCGTCTTGTGGGGGTAGAGCGCGTAGTTCTGGAACACCATCGCCACGTTCCGCTCGCGGGGGTCGCGGCCCGCCACGTTCTCGCCGTTGATTTCGACCCGGCCCTCGGAGGGGTCTTCGAGACCCGCGACCATCCGGAGCGTCGTGGTCTTGCCACACCCCGAGGGACCGACGAAGACGACGAACTCCCCGTCGTAGATGTCCATCGAAACGTGGTCCACTGCGACGACTTCGCCGCCCTCCTCTTCGAATCGCTTGGTCACGCCGTCGAGGCGCAGGCTCACTTCGCGGTCCTCGACGTTCGTGTACTCCTCGCTCGCGGTCTCTGGTGCTGTGTCGCTCATGAGTTGGTGTTGTCCGTCTGGACTTCTGTGTATTGCTTTAGAATATCTATACAATCGTCTAGAATGGGTGGCTGATTGCTTAGAAAGCCCCCGCCCGCTGGCGGCCGCTCAGCGACATCTCCTCGGTCCGCCTGACGGCCCACCTCGGATAGGAGTCGCTGAGACGACCACGGGTCTCCGGCCCGCCATCGAGCACCGGAAGACATTCCTCCTCGTCGCTTCGCTCCTGCGCGGGCTGTGACTTCCGAGGTCACACTCGCTTGGCTCGCGGTTCCACCGCTCGCCAGTCGCGGCGCGGAGCGCCGCGCACCGCTCGCGTGACCGGCCCCTTTCAGTCCACCCAGACGGGCGGAACGTATCGCCGAGCGTTCGCCGGTGGTTCGGTCAGTCGAGTGCGTCCTCGGCCGATTCTCGACTGTCGCATCTCCGAAAATCCCGCCGGTCATCGCTTTAGCCCTCCCGTGAGGCCGACCACGATGTACCGCTGGAAGAAGAACACGACGAGCGCCGAGGGGATGGTGGCGACTACCGCGGCCGCGGCCATCGAGGCCCACAGAATCGACGTGTCGCCGACGAACAGGAAGGTTGCGACCGGAATGGTCATCGAGGAGAGGTCCGTACTCACGGTGAACGCGAAGAGGAACTCCCGCCACGAGTAGAGGAACGTCAGGATGGTCCCGGCCGCGAACCCCGGCAGGACCACCGGGAAGACCACGTGCCGGAACGCCTGAATCTTCGTGCAACCGTCCACTCTCGCCGCCTCGTCCAGTTCTCTGGGGATGGTGATGAAGAAGTTGCGCATGATGTAGATGACCAGCGGCAACCAGAGGTAGACGTTGGCGATGACGATGCCGAGTCTGGTGTTCAGCAGGCCGAACTGTTGCATGATGCGGTAGTACGGCACCACCAGTCCGATGGGCGGGAACAGCCTCGTGAACAGGATGAACGTGAACACGAGGTTGTCGAAGGGGAACCGATAGCGACTGAAGACGTACCCCGCGGGCGTCCCCAGAAGCATCACGGCGACCGTCGAGGCCGACGAGATGATGGCGCTGTTGACCACCGCGCGCCAGAATCCCCGGTCGAACAACGCGACGTAGTAGCTTTCGAGCGTCGGATTCCGCGGCAGGTACGTCAGGTTGTACACCGCGTCGTTGGTCTTCAGCGACGTGAGGAGTTCCCAGACCAGCGGTGCGGTGATGAAGAACACCGCCAGAAAGAGGACGAAGTGGACGACGTAGGGACTCTCGACCGCCTTCCAGAACCGCTGTCTGCGCCGGTACTTCTCGATGCCGAACTCTCGGCCCGCCATCAGTCCGCGCCCTCCCCGTTCGCTCGTCCCGTCATTCCCCTGTCCTCTCGTCCCGTCATTCCTCTATCTCCGAAATCTGTTCGAGAATCACGTTCACGTAGATGCCCGCCACGATGAGCGTCACCCCGACGAGGAACATCGACACCGCCGATGCGAAGCCGAAGTCGAACAACTCGATGCCGAACCGGTGGATGTAGATGGACAGCACTTCCGTCGCGCCCGCCGGTCCTCCTCCGGTGGTCGAGAACGGGATGGCGAACGCCCGGAAGGCGAACATCCACGTGATGAGGCCCGCGACGAAAAACGAGGGCCTGAGGTACGGCAGGGTGACGTGGCGAAACGTCTGGAAGGTGGTCGCGCCGTCCACCTTCGCGGCGTCGTACATCTCCTGCGGGATGGACTGCAACCCGGCGAGGATGATGATGGTGGCGAACGGAATCCGGGACCACGCGTCGGCCGCGACGACGACTACCATCGCCGAGAGGGGATTCGCCAGCCACGAGTAGCCACTCGACAGAATCCCCAAGTCCAGTAGCAACTTGTTCACGACGCCCAACTGGCCGTTGAACATCCAGCGCCACGTCACGCCGACGATGGACAGGGGCACCGCCCACGACAGCAGGATGAGCGTCGTGTAGGTGTCCCGCAGTCGCTTCCGGGCGACTCTGTTGAGCGCCAGCGCGATGACCAACCCCGCGAGCATCGTGACCGCGAACGACCCGAACGAGTAGGTCAGCGTCTTCTCGGCGGCGTTCCAGAACGTCGGGTCCGACAGCATCGCCTCGTAGTTCGCGGTCGGCGCGAACTCCGCGGCGACGCCGAACGCCAGCGTGCGTTGCATCGAGGTCCACACCAGAAAGGTGACGGGGTAGATGAAGATGAGGAACAGACTCAGCAGTGCCGGCCCGAGGAGGAAGAGTCTGATGTGGTCGTTGGCTACGTCCGAGACGAGTCGCTTGACGCGGCCGAGGCCGCTCTCGGGAACGTCTCTGTAGGCTTCTGACATCGTGTGCGTGGCGAGAGTCGTTGAATTGGGTTGTCGAGTTCGTTGGATCGGGTTAGTCGGGGAGTCGGTGGCCGGGTTACTGGCCCAGCACGTCGTCGACGAACTGCTGGCCCTGTTGGGTCGCCTCCTGCGGCGAGATGTTCCCCGTGATGGCCTGCTGGAACGGGTCGGTCAGGCGCTGGAAGATGGCCTGCATCTGCGGGAACAGTTCCAGCACGCCGCGGTCCACCGCGGACCCCACCACGTCGCCGTACTGGAGGAATCCGGCCTCCGCGGAGTCGGTGAACACCTTGTCCATGAACGCCAGATTGTTCTCGTAGGTGAACTCCCACCACTGGCTCGGATAGCTCAGTCGCAAATCGCCGTACAGCAGACCGGCCACCTTGTGCGCGTCGTCGGCGAAGGGGTTGATGCCCGTCGCGTTCGGCGCGATGAGCGACGCTTGGTCCGGGTTCGGCCCGGTGTTGGCCCGCGGCGGCCGGACCGCTCGGTACTCGGTGTCGGCCTCGTACCGGTTCAGGAGTCGCGGCACGAAGTCGCTGAACCCGTCGGCGTAGGCGACTTGGCCCGCCAGCATCAGGTCGATGATGTCGCCCTCGCCGTAGGTGATGACATCCTCGGGGACCCAGCCGTTGTCCCGCCACTCGGCCATCTTCCGGAGGACCGTCCGGGCCGGGCCGGTATCGACCTGCACCGTGCCGTCGTCGGCCACGAGTCGGCCGCCCTGCTGGTAGAGGAGTTCGCGGAAGGAGTAGAACAGGTACGTCGGGTTCCCGGCGTAGTAGGCGTAGCCGAACACGTCGGTCCCCTCGAAGGCCTGCATGGTCTCCTCCAGCAGGTCCCACGACCACTCGCCTTGGAACCGCGAGGGGTCGATGCCTTGCTCCTCCACGAGGTCCGGTCGGAGGTTGCCCACGATTCCCTCGCCGATGTTCGGGAAGCCGTACTGGTGGGTGCCCTCGCGGGTCGCGTCGATGTCCCACTCGACCAGACTCCGGAGCGCCGGGATGTACGAGTCCCACATCTCCTCGGTGTACAGCGGGTCCACGACTTCGAGGAACCCCTGCTGGACGAACACCGGGACGAGCGGTCCGTCCACGTTCATGACCTGCGGTTCGCTACTCCGGGCGCTCAGGAACTGTTGTTCCCGGAGGTTGGCTTGGTCCACGCCGATTTCGAGGGGTTCGATTTCGATGCCCGTCTTCTCCTCGAAGAGTTCGTGGGTCGCCAGCGTGGCCGGGTCGAACTCCATGTTGGCCGCGCCGTGGTTCAGGATTTGGAGCGTATCGACCTCCGAGGCGATGGTGTCTTGCCACCCCTCCGGCGGTTCCCACGTCGCGGTCTGGAACGACTGGGTGTCGGTCCACGTCGAGTCCTCCTGTCGGTTCGGCACGTCTCGTCGGGCCTCGATGGGCCAGTCGTTCGACGCTTCGATTCGGCGGGCCTGCCAGTTCTCGGGGAACCCGATTTGGTTCCCCGCTTGCAGATACCCGTCCCCGTCCTGTCGTGTCGCGTAGCCGCTAAGTCCCGCGAGTCCCGCTGTCCCCGTCGCCGCGATGAACTGTCGTCGGTTCATGATTCCCCACCCTCCTTAATCGTCATCAACGATGCTTAACGTCTTTGCGCTGGTACTGACAACTTTCCTACTATGGTATCTGATACCATACTTGTAATTAACGGCCGGCGGCACGCGGACCGTTCGTCGTCCCCGACCCGTCCGAATCTCCGTCCCCGAACCGTTCGAATTCGGCGGTGCGACCGACTCCGAACGCTTCGGAAATCAAAAATTGGCTTTGAATCAACTATTTCTTTGTTAAACGTGGATAAATATTTCCAACGTCGATGCTCCGATTGCTCCTCAGTCGCTCGTCTGACTGTATTTATCGACCCACTCCTGCAAGGTGATGCCCATCGCCGACTGGGTGATGGCGTTGGAACTCGCGGAGTTCGCGCTCTTGACCAACTCCGCTTCGAGGGTGCGCTTGGGCACCTCGCCGAGGAAGTGGGGAATCGCCCGCTGGACCGCGAGCGGACAGCCGACCTCGTGAGCCAGCGCGTAGCCGGAGATGGAGTGGGGGACCTCCTCGGAGGCGTACCGCGGGTCGGGGTCCAGCAGTTTCTCGTCGTCCACGTGGTCCACGTACTCGTAGCACTTGCCCACGTCGTGCAGGAGACACGCGGCCCGAATCACGTCGAGGTCGGGGTCTGCGCCGTGGAAATCGCGTTGCTCCTCGGCGGACGTGACCGCGATGCGGGTGACACCCCGGACGTGTTCGACGTTCGTGACCTCGTGGATGTTCCACGCGTAGGGGATGTCGTAGATGTCCTTCCATCCGCCGCGTTCGAGGCCGAGCGTCCACGCTTCGATGACCTGCTCGCGCAGGTCCGGGTCCTCGATGTCGCCGATTTCGGGAAAGGCCTCCTCGACCTGTGCGCGGTAGTCCGGTGTTTCGTCGCTCATACTTCCGAAATCTGTCGGGCGAACCGTAAGCGTTCGTGTCTCGGCACTGCGGTCGATGAATGGGGGCCAGCAGTCACTTCCCCCTCAAGCCCGACCTACACACACTATGCGAACTGCATTCCACCTCACCAGCGGCGACGAGGACCAGCAGAAGACCGTCCTCACCATCGCGGAGAACCTCTCGAACGACGAGACCATCGAGATGGACGCCATCGCGGTCGTCGCCCAATCCGAAGGCATCGACCCGCTCACGACCGACGGAACCCACAGCGACACCGTTCGGGACCTCCTCGACGCGGGCATCGACTTCCGGGCGTGTAGCAACACGCTCGACCTGCTTGACCTCGAAGACGGAGACCTCGTGGATGGCGTCGAGACGGTCTCCTCTGGCGCGAGCGAACTGACTCGACTGCAAGACGACGGATGGGCGTACCTCCGACCCTAACTACCACGACACCGACCAGTCTCCTCGCCGAAAGCTTATGCCGCTATTCTCCGAATAGGCGAGTCGATGCCCTCCAGCGCGAAATCCGTCCTCGTCACCGCCGTCCGCGTCGTCTTCGTCGGTCTCGGCGTCGGAATCGCGGCCCTGACCGCGCTCGAACTCGCGTCGATGCCACCCCCACCGCCGGAAAGCGACGGGTTCGCTCACGGCATGGCGGGCCTGTTCGGGGGTCTCATCATCCTCGTGACCCTCGGCCTCGCCGCGGTGGGTGTCAGTCTGCCCGCGCTCCTCGGATTCGACGACCCTCTCGGCTTCGACTACCGGCAACGCCTCGTGCTGAAGGTGTCGGGGGTTCTCGTCGTCGGTGGCCTCGTCGCCGGACTGACCTACGTCCTCCTCGCGGGGTTCCGGTACGGCGTCCTCGTCTGGTTCGGACTGGTGGTGCTGGCCTCGCTCGCCGCCTGCGCCACGCTGGTCTGGCGACTCGGCGAGGCCCTCGTCGTCCTCGTCTCCCGACTCGGGAGCGCCGGACTTCGCGCGCTCCGCTGAGTCACTCCGACGACCGACACACTCGTCTGTCGAATTGATAGTTTTATGCGGGTTCTCGCCGTTCGGAGTAGCGTGAACGAAAATCTCTACGCCGAGTATCCCGAGGCCTACGACGCCCTCTACGCTCGGAAAGACTACGACGCCGAAGTCGCGTTCGTCCTGTCGAAGCTCGAGGAGATGGTCGAACGCTCCGGCGACCGAAATCGCGCGCTGGTCGTCGGATGCGGCACCGGCGAACACAGCAAGCGACTCCGCGAGGAGGGCTTCGAAGTCGTCGGCGTGGACAAGTACCCCGCGATGGTCGAGCGCGCTCGAACCAAGTCCGACGCCGACTTCCGGGTCGGCGAACTCCCCGACTTGCCGGTCGAAGGGACGTTCGACCTCGTGTGGTTCCCCTTCACGGTCGTCCAGCATCTCGATGCTGATGGGGTCGCCGATAGCCTCCGAGCTGGGGCCGACCACCTCGCCGATGGGGGCGTCCTCGTCTTCGACCAAATCTCCGGCGAGAACTTCGGCGATTCGGCCTCTCTCCGGACCCACCAATCCGAGGAGGGGACCTACGCCCGACTCACTCACGTCCACGACGCTGGCGACGGCGCGTCTCGCTACGACGCCCTCGTCTTCACGCCGGACGGCGAGTTCTTCGTGGACACCCACCGCCTCTACGACCACGACCCTGCGTACCTCGAAGGCGTCTGCGGCGTGCTGGACCTGTCGGTCGAACGCCACGGTTGGTACGACGACCGGACCGACCCCGGCGACGAGGACCACACCGTCTTCGTGGCGAACTGAGTTCGCGCCAGTCGGTCGATTCGCGGCGGTTCAGGTCCCCTCGAACAACTGGAATCGTCGGAGGAACACGACGTAGGCGTCCTGTCGCCGGAGGTATCGAATCACGTACTGGGTCGGGTAGAACCCCTGTCGCGGGAAGGCGTCGGGCGTGGCGACGTCGGCAATCTCTCGCCCCCGCAGATTTTCGAGATAGTCGGTCGCCACCATCGGTTCGAGGAAGGTGAGTTCCCCGTCGAACGACCCGTAAATCCACGTGTGGGTGAACTGCTCGCCGCGGAACTCGGGGGCTTGCTGGTTCACCCAGTGGTTGCCCATGAACGGCACGATGTCGTCCGTCGGCGCGTATCCCGGCGGTTGCTGAAGCGGCGGGAGGGGTTCGGTCCCGCGCTCCAACACGTCGCACGGAACCCCCGCATCCGGGGTGCCGTCCTCGTCTACGTCGCACTCGCCCGGCCGGATTTCGCTTCGGACCAACTGTCGCGGCATCAGGTAAAAGTGGAAATCGAAGTGGGGCACGTCGTACACGTCTCTCGGCACGTGACCCTCCGGGTTCCAGTCGGCCGTAATCCACCGAATCGGCGTCGCGTTCCGGGCGGCCTCCGGAAGCGGTAACTCGGTCAGGTGGACCGGCGACTCCTCGGCGTTGGATGCTTCGTTGCCGGACTCCTCGCCGGCGGGCGTCTCGTCACCGGGAAGACCGGAGAGCGCGTCGGCGGTGAACCAGACCCCGAGGTACCGCGGCGCGCCCGACCGGCCTTCGGTGAAGAAGGTCGCTATCGACCCCTCGCCCAGTCGCCTCGGCGGTCCCCAATCGGTCCGCTCGCTCGGCGGAAATCGCTCCTGTGCGCTCGCCGCGTCACTGCTGGCGAGTCCCAGTCTTGCTCCGAACAGGCCGCTTCCGACCGCGCCGAACGCTCGGAGCGCGGTTCGTCTGCCGATTCGGCGTGTCGCGTCGCTTCCGGACTCCTCGTTCTTGTCCATTGGTATCGTCCCCCGAATTCGGTGGTACGCCGACCACGTAGAAATAGGCTTGTCTGGTCTAGACTTGTCGGGTCTCGGTGCCGGACGACTCCGGCGTCGGCACCTCGGCTTACCCCTGCGTCGTCCCGCACTCGGTGCAGGTCAACTCGAAGTTCTCTCCTGCGAATCCCACGTCGTGGGTCGTCTCGTCCTCGCACTCGGGGCAGTAGGTCCGCGACTGGAGTTCGTCCCAGTCGTGCATCGCGCCGGGTGCGCCGAGCGCCCACCCCTCGACGGTCTCGTCGCCGTCGTTGTACCCCTTCTGGAACTCGCCGGGCGGGAACCGGATGAGTTCGCCCGCTTCGACCGCAATCTCCTCGCGGTCGAGTCCGACCTCGAAGGTCGCGGTGCCAGACTCGACGTAGAAGACCTCCTCTTGGTCGTTGTGCCGGTGGAGGCCACCGGAGAACGACTCGCCGGCCTCCAACTCGAAGTAGTTCATGGCGAAGTGGTCGGTGCCGAGTTCGCGCGAGACCGGTTTGCGGACGCTGTGAACTTTCATCGGGTTGCGCTCGTTGTCCACCGCGTCGATGGCGACTTTCTCCATGGCCTCGTCTTGGAACTCCGAAACTAAGTGATTGGGTACTTCGGGTCGGCATCGCGCAGATTCGCATCCCCGGATTCGCTCGGCGAGCAGAACACCCACCTCGGCGGACTGAAAGGGCGACCGCCGGAAGACAACCCGCGTCTTCCGAAATCACGTTCGCTTCGCTCGCGGTTCCACCGCTCGCCAGTCACAGCGCGGAGCGCCGCCACCCCTCACGTGACCGCGAACCGCGTGAGGGCTTTCGAAACTCTCGTTGCTTTGCTGACCACTTATCTAAATGTCCTCCGCCGCCGAATCACACACGACTAAGAGCCTTCCCGCTAATCCGACTTGCAATGAAACTCCAGAACTCTTTCATCGCGGCCAGCGGGGTGGGCGAGAAGACCGAGCGCAAACTCTGGCAACAGGGTGTGACTCACTGGGACGATTTCGAGGAGGACCTCCTCGGCCCCAAGACCGGCCGGAACGTCCGGGAGTTCATCGACTCTGCGTGGGACCGACTCGACGCCGGGGACGCCGACTTCTTCGGCGAGAATCTGCCGAGCGGGAGCCTCTGGCGGGCATACGGTAACTTCGCCGAGGACGCCTGTTTCTTCGACATCGAGACCACCGGCCTCGACAGCGCGCGCCACGACGTGACCACGGTCAGCCTCCACCGCGGCGGCGACACCCGGACCTACGTGCAGGGGAAAGACCTCACCGCAGAGGTCCTCCGCGAGGAGTTCGCCGAGTCGAGCATGCTGGTCTCGTTCAACGGCAAGCGATTCGACCAGCCGTTTCTCGAAGATAGCTTCGACCTCGACGTGACCACGCCACACCTCGATTTGATGTACACCTGCAAGCAGATGGGTCTCTCGGGCGGCCTGAAGAACGTCGAGCGCGAAATCGGCATCGAGCGCGACGACGAGGACGTGGACGGGCGCGAGGCGGTCCGGCTCTGGCATCGCTACGACAGAAACGAAGACGACGCCGCGCTCGACAGGTTGGTCACGTACAACCGCGAGGACGCAGAGAACTTGCGGACGCTCCTCGACCACGTTCACGAGGGACTGCGGGCCGACGTGTTCGAACCGCACCTGCCCTGATTTACACCGAGCGAAGTGGCTCGGGTCGTTTCAGTCGTCGCAGGCGGACATTATTTGGTTTATTTTAGTATAGATAATTATTTCTTTACCACTTATATAGGATGCTCGAACCCCGGTTACTCGGTCCCCACCTCCTCGTCGTCAATTCCGTAGAGCCGATAGACGATAGCGTCGATAGCGTCCTCCAGTGCTGTGATTCGGTCGTCCAGTTCCTCGGCGCGCTCGCGGACCTCGCGGTAGCGCGACATCTCGTCCTCTACCGCGTCGGCGTCGGGAAGGGCCATCGCTCGGAGGCGGTCAAGGAGGGAGTTGGTCTTGGTCGCGTTCTCGCGGAATCCGGCGAATCCGCCGGCGCGGTCGGCGACGGCGGGGACGAACGCCTCGACCAGCGCGCGCTCGGTCTCGCCCAAATTGGGGAACCGCATCGCTGGCACCGGGTCGGTCTCGACGTACCCCCACTGGTCGGTCTCGCGGTCTCCTCGGTCGCCGGAAGCGGGTTTGTACCGCGCGGTAGCGGCCAACTCGAGGCCTCCGCCCGTCCCCTCTCGAATCTCGACCTCGCCGATTCGGAGGCCCTCGCGGTCGGTCGCCGTCTCGGCCAGCACCGAGTCGCCGACGCCCTCGGCGGGGACGCTGACCTCGGGGAGCGTCGTCGCCCGGTCCTCGTCGGCCGATTGGACCGCCGACCCGAGATAGTCCACCACGTCGAGGTTCAGGGTCGCTCGCTCGTCGCGCGCCGTCCGGAGTCGCCGGGTCAGGGTGGCGACTGCTGACTCGGGGTCGGTCTCCTCGATTCGGACCCCTGCGCGTGCCGCGATTTCGGTGGCGTCCACGTCGGCCGCTTCGGGGTCGGGGACCGGAATCTCCTCGGCGAACATCGGCTTGAACCGGAGGTAGTCGCCGCTGACGTGGGTGCCGCCGTAGACCTGCCGGAAGTACCTCGCCACGAACGCCGAGTTGAACACCCCGAGGAGATACCGGAGCGAAAGGTCGGACTCGTCGCGCGACCGGACGCTGTAGAGGGTGTTGAGCGCGAAGTAGCCGTCGTCGTCGTAGACCGCCACCGGCCGGTCGCTGATGTCCCGGACCAGCAGTTTCGCGTCCTCGAAGCAGTCCGGGTCCCGCAGGTCTGCGTACTCGCCGTCGTCGCGCTCGACCAGCGACTCGTCGTATTTGAGCCACGTCCCGTCCCAGTCGAGGCGGTAGCGACCGACCGATTTGCCGTCCACGACCTTCCGGCAGTTCTCGGCGTCCCCGGTCTCGTCTGGGTCCTCGCGGTCGTCTACCAGCAGTTTCTCCCGGACGTTGCCGGTGTGGACGCCCTCGGTGAACGTCACGTGGTCGCCGAGTCGGTCGCACCGGGCCAGCACCTCGGCCGCGGTGTCGGCGAACTCGGCGTCCAAATCTACGGGGAGGACGCGCCCGCCGAGACCGTCCACCAGCGACTTCTCGATGGCGGTCGCAGGTGCCGCGGTGAGAGCGCGCTCCCCGGCCCGAGACCCCGATTCGGGATGACGAACCTGAATCCCGTCGGTCTCGCCGTCTGCACTGCCTTTGCCGTAGGTCACGACCACCGGGTAGATGTCGGCGTCGGGGAACACGTCGAGGTTCGAGGCGTCCAGTACCTCCTTTAGCCCCCAGTCGTCCAGCAGGCGCTCGCGGAGTTCCCGGCCGTAGCCGGTCGTCGTCCACTTGTTCGGCACGACCAGCGAGACGCGCTTGCCGAGGTCACCGGCGAGTTCCGCGAAGGGGACGTAGAGGTCGTAGGCCCCTTCTGCGGTCCGGTACTCGTCGCGGTAGTACTCCTTCAGGTCGTCGGGCAGGTTCCGACTTCTGACGTAGGGCGGGTTGCCGACCACGGCGTCGAATCCGGCCTCGGCCTCGTCTTTGGCCGACCCGTCGCCCTCGTAGAAGACTTCGGGGAAGGCGAGCTTCCAGTGGAAGAAGCCGCGCTCGTCGGCGATTCGCTGGGCGTCCTCGAACCACGATTTCTCGGCGACCGCCTGCCACTCCCGGTCGTCGTCCAGCGCCCGACCCATTCGCTCGTAGGCCCCGGAGGGCACGTCGAGGCCGAACCGCTCGGCGGCGTGGACGTTCGCCATCCCGGTCAGTCGCTGGCGCAGGTCGTCGCGCCGGATTTCGGCGTAGGTGCGCTCCATCCGTTTCACGTCTTCCAGCGTCTCGTTTTCGAGCGCGGCGAACTCCCGGTAGGCGTCCATCAGGTCGCCGATGGCGTCGGCTCTGGTCGCGCCGAAATCTGCGAGGCTGGCGTTCGGCCCGGTGTCGCGGGCCAACTCCTCGACCTCGGCCACGTCGGTCCCGGCCAGCGAGTCGCCGCGCTTGAGGTGGTGGTCGAGGAAGGCCAGCGGTTGGTCGGCAGAGAGGGTCCGGAGCCACAGCGACACCTTGGCGAGTTCGACCGCCATCCCGTTGTCGTCCACGCCGTAGATGCACCGCTGGGCGACCTGCCGACGCGCCCAGTGGATGCCGGGCGCGTCGGGGGTCTTCCCGGATGCGCCGGGAGTCTCACCGGACCCGTCGAGGACCTCCTCGGCGTCCTCGACCCTCCCGGCCCGCTTCTGGTAGGCTTCCACCACGGCCCGAGCGAGATACTCGACCGTCTTGACGAGGAAGTGGCCGCTCCCCATCGCGGGGTCGAGGACGGCGAGGTCGAAGACGCGCTCGGCGAACTCGTCGGCGTAGTCCGGACTCTGGGGGTCCAAGTCCGCCCGAATCTCGTCCAGCAGGGGTTCGAGGGTGCGCTCGACGACGTACTCGACCACGAACTCGGGGGTGTAGTACGACCCGGTGGTCTTGCGCTTGCCGGTCTCGGTGGTGAGGTAGACCTCGCCCGGTTCGACGCGCTCTACGGGTTCGGAGTCGTTCCCGGCGGTTTCGACCTCCTCGGCAGGGACCCACTGCTCGTCGCCGTCGTCTCGGACCGCGGCGAGCGGTTCGTCGGCCATCTCCAGTTCGTACTCCAGCAGGCCCTCGTAGATGCTCCCGAGGTGGCGCACGTCGAGCGACGAGTAGTCCACGAACGCCCGGCCCTCCCTGCGCTCGCTCTCGCGCCGAGTCAGGAGTTCGATGACTTCGGCGAGGTAGGTGTCGCCGACGGCGTTCGAGGCGAGGAAAGCGGTCGTCGCGCCCGATTCCGGGTCCTCGGGGTCCGTTTTGAACAATCCGCCGTTGTACGCCGGGACGTAGAGGTCGTCGGTCGGGATGCCCCGCGACTCGCTCCCGCGGTCTACGAGCGCGAACAGTTCTTCGAGGCGGTCCCAGAGCTTCGTCTGCCACGACTGGTAGATGGGGTTCGGACTGTCCAACTCCTCGGCGACCCGGCGTTTGAGGGTGTTGAGGCTGTACTGGCGTCGGTAGACCTCGTTGTCGGTGTCCAGCAGGTCCCGGCCGTCGCTCTCGGCGTAGAGGACGAAGATGAGCCGATAGAGGTAGGTCAGCGACGCCTGATACACCGTATCGAGGTCGTCGCGGGTGAGGGCGTCGTCGTCGGCGCTGTCCACGAACCCCTGCGCCAGCACCGAGAGGGCCTCGTAGACGTTCTCCCGGAGGTCCTCGCTGAGTTCTTCCGCGAAGACGTTGCTCTCGCGGTGGACGCGCTCCACGAAGGGCCGGTCCGCGCCGACGTGGGCCGGGACCTCGCCTGCACCGTCCCGGCCGAGGAAGGCCTCCCGCCGGAAGAACAGGTAGAAGTACTTGAACTCCTCGGGGTCGCCGGTCTCCAGCAGGGTCGGCAGGTCGATTTCGTAGTACGAGTCGAGGCGATGGCTGGTCGGCCCGTAGTAGAGTCGCCACTTCCGGCCGTTGGTCAAGATGCCTCGCTCGACGCCCGTCGCGTCGAGGTAGACGTGAATCTGATAGCTCGGATTGGTGAAATCGCGCTTGCTCCCGGCGTCGAGCGACCGGTCCCACCGCTTGGCGTCGGCCACCCCGAGCGCGTCGGCGTGGAACTCCCGACCCTCGTCCCTGCGCTCGAAGGCCCGCTCTCTGGCCCGCTCGCTCCCGAACAGCGTGTAGTCGGGTCGCAGGCGCTCGCCGCGAATCGGCTCCTCGACGGCGGTGGTCAACCCGAGGGCCTCGAAGACGGGATTCAGCAGGTTCTCGCGCAGTTGTCGCTCGTTGTACTCCGGCGCGCGGTCGGCCTCCCGCCGATAGCACGCTCGAATCTCGTCGTAGACCGCCCGAACTTCGGCCTCGCCGACCGCCTGCCAGTCCTCGGTTTCGGGCAGATGCTCGTCGAGGTAGTAGTTCGAGAACAGGTCTCGGTTGGTCCGATAATCGAGTGTCGTGTGCATAGTTTCTGAGTATTCGACCCGAAATTATTCTAGCTCTGAGGTATCCAACTAAAATACCTTGTCATTTATTTCTCTAACGGGCCGGAAAGTCGGCGCAAAGCGCGCTACGACCGGGATTCTGGAAACCGCCTCGTACTTTTAAAATCCCTGACTACAACGGGTCGATTTGAAGCGTCGTGGCCTCGAAACGGTCGCCGCTCGACCGTTTTCAGACATATCTATATAAATGCTAAAAATAGCATTTTATTTCTAAAAGAATCGTGCAGTTATCCAATCCGGACGACCGGTCGCTACGCGCCGCCGCCGCCGTCAGGCAACCGGGAGACCCGGACGCGGGGAAGCGACCCGAACAGGCGTTCGACGTCCTCGTCGGTCACTCGCTCGCAGTCCGAGGAGACCGGTTGCGTCTCGCTCTCGGAACTCTCGTCGGTCTCTCTCGGCGCGTCCTCGCTCGGGGATTCGCCGGCGGCGTCGCGGGTAGCCATACCGGTCCCACGGACGCTATCGCCTTGAAACCCGATTCCGACCGCTTCGGACCGCTACCGGTCGCTCCCGACCGGTCCGTGACGGACCCGACCGCTACCGAGGACTACCGAGGCCTACGAATACGTCGCCCGCAGGTGGCCCAGCACGTCGCCGACCAGCGCGCTGTCGTAGGTCCAGAACCCCTCGAACTCGTTGAGGCCGCGCTCCGCCGCGACGAGCGCGCCGTCGCTCTCTCCGGGGGCGTCGAAGACGACGAACCACGAGTCCCGAATCTCCGGCGTGTCGTCGGCGTGGACCGTCAACCAGTCGGGTTCCGGCGGTTCCCAGTCGCCGACGCCGTAGACGTGAATCTCGACGCCCCGGTCCGCGATTCGGGAGTAGAGGTCCCACTGGTCGCGCAGGAGCGAGAGGCGCTGGAACCCGGCGTGGAGTTCCCCGCTGGCCTCGCGCCACGCCTGCTCCTCGATTTCCCGCGAGGCCAGAATCATCCGGCGCTTCCCGTAGGCGGTGAACGTGGTGTCGCTGACGTGCTTGAGAACGTCCGGCACGTGGGTCTCCTCGAAGTCCGTCGCGTCGAGGAGACCGGCCTGAAACGTCACCGCGCGCCGGAGTTTCGTGAGGTCCGCGGCCGCCAGAAACGCCCCGCCGTCGTGGAGGACCGCGAAGTCGTCCGGTCCCTCGGGCGCGGTAGCCTCCTCGACGCTCACGTTCTGGACCTCGAAGTGATTCCGGAGGTCCTCGACGGCCGACGACTCCTCGGCGTCGTACACCGTCAGCGTCCGCTCGGTTCCGGTCACGTCGGCGATGATGGACGAAAGCGTCATTCGATGTTCCAACTTCCACCTTATCGGAGAGGTGTTAAAAGTGACACGACTCGTCGCTGACCGGATTTCCCCAAGCGACAGCTATTACATTCCACTGTCCTAAGACCCGCATATGACCACGGGAATCGTTCTGCTCAACTTCGGAGAACCGGCCGAACCGACCCGAGAGAACGTCGTCGATTACCTCGAACGAATCTTCCTCAACAACGCCTCGCTCGAGGAGGCCGACACCGAAGAGGAGAAGCGACAGCGCGCCCGCCAACTCGCCGAGCGCCGCGCCCCCGGTCTCATCGAGGAGTACGAGGAAATCGGCGGTTCGCCGCTCAACCCCCAAGCCGAGGCCCAAGCCGACGCGCTGGAGGCCGAACTCACCGACCGTGGTTACGACGTGGAGACCTACCTCGGGATGCAGTTCACCGAACCCTTCGTCTCCGACGCCGTGGAATCCGCCCACGCAGACGACGTGGACCAACTCGTCGGCCTGCCGGTCTACCCCCTCTGCGGGGCCTCCACGACCGTCGCCGCCAACGAGGACCTCCGCGAGGCGGTCGAGTCCCGCGACTGGGACGTGCCGGTCGCCGAAATCACGGGCTGGCACCGCCACCCCCTCTACAACGAGATTCGCGCTGAGAACGTCCGCCGGTTCGCCGACGCCCACGGCCTCGACCTGCACGACGACGGGACCGAACTGGTCTACTCGGCACACGGCACGCCCCGACACTATCTCGACGAGGGGAGTCGCTACGACATGTACGTCGAGGAGTTCTGCGAAGTCGTCGGCCGAAAACTCGGCGTCGATGGCTACTCGCTGGGCTACCAGAACCACGAGAACCGCGACATCCCGTGGACCGAACCCGAAGTCGAGGACGTCATCGAGGACCTCGGCGACGAGGAGGGCATCGACCGCGTGGTGGTCGAACCGATTAGCTTCATGCACGAACAGAGCGAGACCCTCTCGGAACTGGACGACGAACTCCGCGAGGAGGCCGAGGAGGTCGGTCTCGACTTCTATCGCGTCCCGGTTCCCCACGACGACGACCGATTCAAGTCGGTGCTGGGCGACCTCGCCGAACCCTTCGTCGGCGAGTTCGACCCCGGTTACTACCAGTTCCGTGAGTGCCAGTGTTCGGACTCGCCCGGCGCGATGTGCCTGAACGCACCAAGATGACGGACACCGACACCGCGGACGACCAGACGCCCCGTGTCGGCATCGTCGGCGGCGGCATCACCGGCCTCTCGCTGGCCCACTACCTCGCCGACCGCGGCGTCGAGTTCACGCTGTTCGAGGCTGGCCCCGAACCCGGCGGCGTCGTCCGGAGCGAGCGCGTCGATGGCTACCTGCTGGAGTGGGGTCCACAGCGCGCCCGCAGGACCGACCGCATCGACGGCCTGATTTCGGACCTCGGTCTCGAAAGCGAGGTCCGGACCGCCGACCCGGACCTGCCCATCTGCGTCTACGCCGACGGCGCGATTCGGCCCGCGCCCTTCTCGGTCGAGGAATTCGGCGACACCGACCTGCTGTCGGCCGAGGCCAAGCGCGAAGTCCTCGCGGAACCCTACACCGACCCGGCCAATCCCGAGGAAACCGCCGCCGAGATGTTCACCCGGAAGTTCGGCGAGGAGACGTATCGGAACCTCCTCGGTCCGCTGTTCGGCGGCATCTACGGTTCCGACCCTGCCGAGATGCCGGTGGGCCACGCGCTGTCGGGCCTCCTGAAGTTGGAGCAACGCGACGGAAGCCTCCTGAAGGCCGCAATCAACCGCGCCGAGGGCGGCCGCGACACTCCGCCGGCCATCTCGTTCGACGAGGGGCTTCAGCGCCTCCCCGAGGCGCTGGCCGAGGAGTACGTCGATTCGATTCGCTTCGAGACGCCCGTGACCGCGGTTCGAGAGGGAGCGTCGGGCGATTCCGCGACCTACGAACTGGAGACGCCGGAGGGGTCCGAGAAGTTCGACCGCGTGGTCCTGACCACGCCTGCGGACCTGACTGCTGACCTCGTGGCCGACCTCGCGCCCTCCTCGGCCGAGGCCCTCCGCGAGTTGAACTACAACCCCCTCGCCATGGTCTACCTCCGGGCGGACCTCGCGGCCGACGCGGACCCGGACGTGGACCCCGACGCGCTGGGCTATCAGGTCGGGTTCGACGCCGACCTCCGGACCCTCGGGGTCTCGTGGAACGACAGCATGTTCGGGAGAGGAGTCTACACCGCCTTCCTCGGCGGGATGCACGACCCCGAAATTCTGGACGAGAGCGAGGAGACGATGGGAGACATCGCGGCCTCTGAGTTCGAGCAAGTGACGGGGGCACCTGCGGAAGTGGTCGCAGTCAACCACCTTCGGCGCGGGTTCCCGGCCTACGACACGTCGTGGGAGGCAGTCGAGCGCGTCGAGATGCCCGAGGGCGTCCGACTGGCGACGAACTACACGTCCCGGATGGGTCTCCCGAGTCGGATTCGAGAGGCCGAGTCGCTGGCCGACGAGTTGGCCGACGCGCTGGACTGACCGCCTCCCGGCCTCCGATTTTGATGTAAACTCTTGCGACTCCCCGTAGTGTCGATTCTATCACGAAAAATCCGGTCTCGATGAGACACCATCCCAAATCGCCGCTCTATAGGAATCTTTACTACAGACTGAGTTAGTATTTCTGAACGCGAACACCCCGCCGTTCGGTCCCTCCCGGACGTTCCGCTCCTCCGGGCCGATTCTCCCGGTCTCCGAGTCGGTTCCCGCGGACGCTCCGGCCCGGTCCTCGGTGGGGGTTTCCACCTCTCCAACCATGTGGCAAGATACTGTCATCCTCGCCGGTAGCATCGTTGCGATAGCAAGCCTCTTTCCGACCCTGCTGGACGAGAACGCCTCGGTCCCCCTCTCGACTAGCGTCCCGACCTTGGTCGTCCTCTCCGGGCAGGGGGTCGCGTTCTACACGCTCGACTTGCTGGGGTCGGCGGTCGGCGCGCTCGCCGGGTTCGTCGTCTGGAGTCTCATCGCCTACTTCAAATCGCCCGACGACGCCGGCCTCGTTCCCGCCGACTTGGGTCTCGATTTCGACTTCGGTTCCGACGACCCGCCCGCGGGCGATTCGACCCCCGCCGCCGAAACGGGGACCCACCAGTCCGGTCACGCGCCCCGCGCCGACTGAAACCGATTCGCCGATTCGATTCAATCCGCCGATTCGATTCCCGACCGCGTTACTCCCAACTCCACTCTTTGGCAGTCTCCACGAACGCCTTGGCGTTCTCGACGGGGGTCTCGCGGTCGATTCCGTGGCCCAGATTCAGGATGTGACCCTCGGGTCCGGCCTTCTCGATGACCGATTCGGTCCGCTCGCGGACGAACTCGTCGTCTCCGAGGAGATAGCTCGGGTCCAAGTTCCCCTGTACGGGGGTGTCGCCTAGCTCCTCGCGGGCGTCGGCCATGTCCACGGTCCAGTCGAGACTCACCACGTCAGCGCCTGACTCGGCCAGCAGGTCCAACTTGCCGCCGGGGTTGCGGGCGAAGACGACGGTGGGAACGTCCACTGCGTCGAAGATGCGCTGGTGGAGCGGTTGGACGAACTCGCGGTAGTCGTCGGGCGTCAGCAGGCCGGCGTAGGTGTCGAACAACTGAATCAGGTCCGCGCCCGCCTCGACCTGATACTCGACGTACTCGACCACCACGTCGGCGAAGCGTTCGAGCAGGGTCCGGAAGGCCTCGGGGTACTCCACCCGGAAGCGCCGGATTGGCTTCTGTTTCTTGCCCGCCGGTTGGCCGGCGACGGCGTAGGCTGACAGGGTGAACGGCCCGCCAGCGAACCCGATGATGCTGGTCTGGTCGCCGATGTTCGCTTGGAGGCGTTCGAGGAGCGCGCCGACGTAATCCAGTTCCTCGCGCACGTCGCTATGTCCCTCGGGGACCTCGGAGGGCCGCGTGACGGGGTTCTCGATGACCGGGCCGGTCCCGCTCTCGATGTGATAGTCCAGTCCGAGGGGTTCCAGCACGGTCAGGATGTCCGAGAACATCACCAGTCCGTCGGGTTCGAAAATCTCCCACGGCAGGAGGGTGATGCGCTCGGCGATTTCGGGCGTCGAGATGGCCTCCTTGAACGTGTAGTCCTCTCGGATGTCCCGGTACTCGGGGATGTACCGCCCCGCTTGGCGCATCAGCCAGACAGGGGGTCGTTCCGTGCGTTCTCCTCGGGCCGCGCGGACTAGCAGGTCGCTCATTGTGCCGAGGCTTGGCGTGGCGGAGGCTAATGGTTTCGGAATCGCGGCCGCGCCCGTAGCTCCTCGCCGCCACAAGAAAGAAATAATCATAATGTGTAAACAATTATATTTCTATATCTAGTTCGGTCCAACTGTCGTGGTTCGACTTCCTGTCGCTCGATACGGTTCTGCGACGGAATCGGACGTAGAAAACAGACGTTTTATCTCGAAACTGTGATCTGCTGACGATCCTTTCACCGAGTACGCATGACGTGGAAAGACGACGTGTACGTCGAACTGCTTCGGTACACCGAAGCCAACGAGACGAAACAGTTCACGCTCCCGGAGTTCTACCGACACGCCGAGGACCGACTCGCGGCTAAGCATCCCCAAAACAACAACGTGCAGGCGAAGATTCGCCAGATTCTCCAACAGCTTCGAGACGGCGGCCAACTGGAGTTTGTGGACGATAGCGGAACCTACCGACTCGTCGAACTTGACGAGGAGTTCATGGCCGAGTACGGCGTCACGGAATACGACGTGACCGAGTACGGTGTGACCCAACGGACCGTCGAGACGACGAGGTATCCGATGCCACAGTCCGTCCGCATCGAGGCCCTCCAGCGGTACGACAAGACCTGCCTGCTGACCGACGTAGACCTGCCGGAACTGCTGGATGCCGCGCACGTAGTGGCGCGGTCCGAGCGCCCCTCGGAGGTCCGGAATCCCGAGAACGTCTTCGTCGTGAACAAGTTGTACCACGAGGCGTTCGACCGGGGCCTGTTCACTATCGACACCGACTACCGCCTCCGGGTGAAGCCGACGCTCTCCACCGAAAGCGAATTGCTACACGGTTCGCTGATGGTCGCCGACGGGGAGCGAGTCGAGTTTCCCGAACCGGCGTCGCTCGACACCGACCTCCTCGCGGAGCGGAACGCCGAACTGGCGTGGGCGTGAGCGTCTCACGTTCCTCCCTGCATTTCTCCGAACTCGGCCGAGGAGTTCAAACCCCTCGGCGTCGTGGCTCTGACGAACTCCGATACGCGTCCTCGTGGTCCCGGAACTCTACCGGCCCGAAAATCCCTCGGCCAATGGCACGCTCGCCGACGCCGTGACGTGGGTTTCGGGGTGGCTGGATCGCGACCCTGCCATCCACGTCTACTGGTTGGTCCCGCCGAGCGTCCGCGACGAGGACGTGCTGGCCGACCGCGAGCGACTTCTTCCGGCCCGAGTTCGTAGACGTGGCGCTCGACGCTGGGGTCGAGACCGGAAGCCCAATCGACTTCTCCGACCGCGCCGAATCCTACGCCGACGAACCCCGGTTTCTCCACCTCGCGGTCTGCGCCAGCGAGTACGAGACCATGGCCCGGACGCCCTTCGAGCAGGCCGCCAGCGGGCAGGTCCTCGTGATTCGGGACGAACTGTGGATACACGACTGCGTGCCCGACGACTATCGATTCGCTGGCGACCCCGAGGAACTCGGCGAGTTGGCCGCCGAAGCAGTCGAACACTGGGGCCAAGCGCGAGCGATACGTCCTCGACTCGGCCGACGAACCGGTCCGCGCTGTCCTCGGGGGCGCTCGCGGCGAGAACGCGGACGAGGAGCGAGCGGTCACGCGCTCGCGGGCGGAAGCGCGCTCGTCTGCGAGCGCGCCTGACGCGGCCGACGCGCCCGACCGTCCTCGCGCAATCAATTATAAATATACTTCGAGACGAGACCGCCGCCCACACCGCGGACGGGATTCGGGCGACCGAGCGCGAGGACTACGCGCTGGCGGATTTGGTCTACGCGCTCCGGTCGCTGGGGTACCGAGACGCCGGGAATCCGGGGACGCCGGTGTTCGTCCGGAAGTGAGGTCACGACGACGCGGACGCCGAATCGGAGTCGTCGGTCTCCTCGTCGCCCATCTCGCCCAGTTCTCGCTCGCCGAGCGAGGGCGCGGCGTCCACGCTCGGAGAGAGTTCCGCGCCGTGAATCAGGTCGGTCACGACGATGCGGACCGCCTGAATCACCAGCACGAAAAACAGCGGGAGGAGGAAGAACCCGTACCACCCGAACAGCATCGGGCCGAGGAGGTACGCGAACATCATGATGCCCATGTGGATGTCGTTACCCGAGATGTAGGGCTGGAGGAAGGTCTGGGGCAGGATGTCGAGGACGAGGAACGACACTACCAGCAGGCCGATGGGGTAAATCATCGCCGGGCCGCCCTGTCCCGCCGAAATCCACGCCAGATACGCCACGACCGGAACGTAGACCACCTTGCCGACGACCAGCGGGACGAGACTCGCCACGCCGGTCAGCAGGGCCAGCAGGATGGCGAAGGGAATGGTCAGCGCGGGCGGCGCGAGGAAGTTGAAGCCGTAGTAGACGACTGCGGCGAGGACGGCCATCACGGCGACGAACAGCATGTTACCGAAGAACACCGTTTCCAGTTCGTCGTCCACGGCGTAGGCGTAGGCGTAGCCGACCGACCCCTCGTCGGCGATTTCGTCGCGGAACCAGCCAGCGATGTGGTCGTCGTCCCGCAGGAGGAAGAACGCCAGTCCGAACGACAGCGACAGCAGAACCACGGTGCCGATAAGCGCGCCGAGCGCCGACAGCGCGGCCTGCCCGACCTGTCGAATCCGTTCGGTACTCAGCGTCCCGACTTCCGAGGGATTCTCGATGAGGGTCTGAATGAGGCTCTGCTGGCTGGTGGTCAGGCTATCGACGTTCAAAAGCGGCGCGAGGAGACCGCTCCCCGGTATCCCCGAGAGCGAGGCGGCGTCCCGGAGTCCCACCAGCAGGACGTAGGCGACGATGCCCAGTATCGGGACGACGATGCCCGCGAGCGTCAGTCCGGCCGCAATCCCGTCGCTGTCGATGTGCGCGCCGATGCGGTCGCAGATGGGCCGCGAGGCGTAGTAGAGGAACACGCCCAGCACGAACATCCCGACGAACGAGTAGCCGACGTACACCACGCCGAGGGCTAGCGCGACGAGGTAGAGCCACCACGCGATTCGATTCCGGTCGTAGTCGATGAATTCGTTCCAGTTCACGAGTGTCGGACCCTCAGTTGTTTTCGCTCGGTCAAATCGCGGTCGCCCCCGCCGCCACCGGGAGTGCGATACCGGTGACGAATGCTACCTGTCCGTCGAAGTCGTACTCCGCCATGGTCTCCGAAGAAGGGACGGGAGCGACGGGTAAAACGCTGTTCGCCGATTCTGGCTGGCCACCACCAGAACTTTGGCCCGCGGCTGTCAGCCAGCAGGTATGACTGGCGACGACGTTGCGGCGGCGCTGGCGGACTACGCCGTCCCGGTTTCCGCGGGGCAGGCGACGCCTGCCGAGGAGGACGCTCCCAGCTCGGAACCCGCGGCCGACCTCCTCGCGGACGCCGCCGTCGTGGGTCTCGGCGAGGCGACCCACGGGACCCGCGAGTGCTTCCGAGCGAAACACCGCCTGATACGCTCGCTGGTCGAACGCCACGGGTTCCGGACGGTCGCGTTCGAGGCCGGCGTCGCGGCGATGCTCCCGGCCGACGGGTACGTCAGGGGCGGTGACGACGGCACCGGCGAGTGCGCCGACGCCGGCATCGCCGGGTGGCGTGCGGAAAGCCCCGATGAGGCCCTCGCTAAGTTGGACAAGTGGATGTGGCAGACCGACGAGGTCCGGGACCTCCTCTCGTGGCTTCGGTCGTTCAACGAGGGTCGGCCGCCCGGCGACAGGGTTCGGGTCCGGGGCATCGACCTCGGCGACCCGGCGGAACCGGCGTCCCGGTTGCAATCGTATCTCGCGGCCGTGGACCCGGCCTACGCCGCCGAGGCCGACGAACTGGTCTCGCTGGTCGATTTCGACGCTTCCGAAGACGACGCCGCCAGCGACCGACGATTGGACGAGGCCACCGACGCCGCCCGGTCCCTCGCGGACCGCCTCGACCAGCGCCGGGAGTCCTACGTCGAGGAGCGTTCGAGCGACGAGTGGGGGGTCGCCCGCCACCTCTGTCGCGTGGTCGAACATACCTGCGAGTGGCATCGAGTCCGCCACGAACACGAGGGGCCGCATCCCGCGGGGATGGCCGAGCGCGACCGCCTGATGGCCGGAAACGCGGCCTGCTGGAAATCGCACGACCCCGGTGAGGGCGTGGTAATTTGGGCGCACAACAGCCACGTCCAGCGAGGGACCTTCGACGACGGGCAGGTCTGGACCGACGCCGAGACGATGGGCGAGGAGCTAGCCCTGCGGTTCGGCGACCGCTACCGGCCGGTCGGCTTCGACTTCGCCCGTGGGTCCTTCCGGGCGATTCCGGCCGGGTCGTCCGGCGGGTCCGACCCGCGGGTGTTCTCCGTGGACGACCCGCTCGACGCCAGCGCGACCGCTCGCTTGGACGCGCTGGATGCTGAGTCCGTCCTCCTCGACGTTTCGAGCGCGGCGGACGACCCGCGCCTCGAAGACTGGTTCGACCGGCCGCGTCGTCTGCGGTGGGTCGGCACCGTCTACGACCCCGACGCCGACCCGGCGGCCCACTACATGCGGACCGACCTTCCGGCCTCGTTCGACGCGCTCATCTTCCTCGGGAAATCGACGCCGACGCGGCCGCTCGACTGCGCCTGAGGGCGCTCCCGTCGCTCGCCCTGTCCCTGCCGTCGCGCCTAAGCCCGTCCGACCGCTACGCTCGGCATGGTCAACGCCTTCTGGTTGGACCGCGACCTCGCCCAGACGGCGAGGTGGCTAGTGGACGACCACGTGCTTTCGTCCGTCTTCGAGAACGCGATGGTCCTGACCACCGCGGTCCAACTCGCCGGCTATCCGGAGTCCGAGGACCTCTACTACACCCACGCCGACCACCCGCTCACTCGGTGGGCCGCCGACCACCCGGAAAACTGGGGCCTCCTCCGGGCCTACACCGAGGAGGCCCACGACGAGTGGCGATACCGGTGGGACCACCCGCCGGAGAAGACCCACGGCAGTTGGGCGACGGTCGAATCGCTGGACGAGGAGGTCCTCGCTGGTCTCGACTGGCCGGGCGAACCCAGCGACCCGCCGCAGGTCACGGGCGAGTGGACCGCCGACGACTACGTGGACGCCTACCGACTCTACTACGCCAACGAGAAGCGCCACCTGTTCGAGTGGTCGAGAGACCGGTCGCCGCCGCCGTGGCTAGACGAGTACCGTCGAGGGTCGAAGTAGTAATTCGTCGGTTTGGGTCTCGGCGATGGGTTCCGAACGCAGGCCGCCTAGAAGTCCTCCTCGAACTCCGCTTCCCCGCCCCAGTCTTCTTCCTCCTCGAACTCCTCGTCTTCGCCCCACCCTTCTTCTTCTTCGCCGCCACCTAGTGCGTCCGCAATCGTTCCGAGGATTCCGCTCTCCTCTTCCTGTTCGTCCTCGTACTCGTCGTACTCGTCGTCCTCCTCGAACACGTCGTCTACGTCGATGTCGTGGTGCTTTTTGTGGTGTTTCTTTCCGCCGGTCAGCGCCTCCAACTCGCCGGGGTCGAGCCACACGCCCCCGCAGTCCTCGCAATAATCTATCGTCACGCCGTGTTCCCGTCGTTGTGATAGCTCGGTGCCACATTCGAGACAGTCGAGTTCGCGTCCGTGGGCCATGATACCGCACTCCTGTCTCCAAACATATAATTACTTCGAGACTACTCGCGTTCCGCTACTACGAGCCAGATGCGCTCGAAGAAGATAGCCGCGCAAGTCGCGGAGTTCGCCGTGCGACTACCGAAAACGGCACCGGCACTCGAAATAGCCGCTGTTGTCTTTAGGAAAGGAAAACATGCCTCTAAGAATTAAATATATTTTTCAAAGAAATTTCTGTAATGCTAAATAACCGTGCGGGTCGCTATCACCGGTAAACGAGTACCGCGACTGCTCTGCACCCGTGACTCACCGCAACCCACTGCAACGCATCGCGCCGCGTACCTCCTCTGTTCGACCTGAAAATCTGCTCTGATTGGCCGTCAGTCGTCCGCAGACGCGCCGTCGCCGTCGGTCCCGTCGCGGGACTCGCTCTCGCGGTTCGCCGGCGGCCGACCATCGACTCGTCCGGTATCGAGCGTCCGAGACCCCGCCGCGACGGCGTAGATGGCGACGACGCCGAGGCCAGCGCCGCCGAGCGAACTCGCCAGCGTCGAGACGAACGACGGCGGTCCGTAGGCGAACAGCAGTTCGCCGAGCGCGTTCGTCGCAATCCCAGCGAGGAACCACGCCCCGGCCGGAACCGCGAGACTGGCGTTCTCGTAGAGGACACCCTTCACATCGCCGGTCATCGGCGGCAGAACTTCCGAGGAGAGCGCCACGCCTCGGACGAGGACGTAGAGCGCGGCCATGACGACTCCCGCGGCCCCGACCGGGCCGCCGACCTGTTGCTCGCTGGCGACGACCGCCAGCAGGTTCCAGAACGTCAGAATCGCCGCAATCGGCAGGCCTTCTCGAATCAATCGCCGTGGCTGGAGGGCAACCATGTCCGGGTCGTCTCGCGCCGGTCCCTTAAAATATCGCTACGAACCGCCACTGCGACTCGCCGTCGAGGTTCTTCCGGACGTGCCGTCTCGAACGCCGCCGCGGTCGGCCCCGAAATCGCTGTCCAACTCCCCGGCGCGCTCCGGGCGGTCGGCAGTCACCTCGACGCCCTGCCGGACCCCGACCTCGTGAGTCTTCAGGGCACCGTGACCGACGCCCTCCTCGCGGTCGGTCCACGCTTGGTCCTCGAACTCGCGGGTGGAGGACCTGCGGGCAGGTCCCGTAGGCGTCTTCCACCACGTCGGCGGTCCACCCGGAGTTGGCCAGCAGGGCGTTGTGCTTGATGTCCTCGCGGTCTACTCCCGCCACGCTGGTCGCCAGTCGCTCGTAGAAGGAGTCCTCCTCGACGGTCGGATGGAAGATGTGGTCCCGGTCGTCGCAACTCACGGTCCAGTCGAACGGGAAATGGATGTACTGGACCGAGTTGGATTCGAGGCCCAACTCGTTGATGGTACTGACCAGCAGGTCGAACTCGTCGCTCCGCCTGCGGGCGTAGCGCCCCAACAGAGCGTTCTGGAGGACGTAGTACTTCAGGCCGAACTGGTCGTTCATCCACTGGGCCAGATAGCCCGCCTGCTCGACGGTCAGGGCCTCGATGTCCACGTCGGTATCGAAATAGTCGTTGAGTTCGCCGAGGTCGGGGTCCGTCAGGGTCAGCACGGTCACGTCGTGGTCCGATTGCAGGGCCTCTAACACGTGCATCGCTACCGCTTCCCTACCCCCTTTGGACATCAAATCCATATGGATAACTGCAATTTCCCCCATCGTATCGGTCTCCTGTGAGACGCAAGTCTCGGCCAAAGTTAGGTATTCTAGGTGAACAGAAACACGTCATCGGCCGGGTACGAGCGACTGTAAGGGAGAAAACGTATTATCCAGAAATGACGCGATTCGGCGATAGACGAGCTTTCTAGTTGACATTCCAATCCGTCTGAGTCCCAAATAAAATTTAAATCAATAGACTTACATTGAAGAACTACCCCGCCGAGGGTATGGAACTTCGACTGGGGGCCATCGGACTGGGTGGCCTCGGGAGCATCGAACTCGGAATCTACGACGAGATGGACGATGTGGAAATCGTCGCCGGCACCGACGTTTCCGACGGAGCGCGCGAGGCCGATTCTCCCGACCCTCCCCGAGGCGTGTTTGGGATTCTCACGATTTTCCGCGATATGACGAAAAGTGTTTCTATCTCGGAGGGTCAATCCCTTTGATAATGCGAGAACTCGACGAAACCGACCTCGAAATCCTCCAACTGCTCGTGGCCGACGCCCGCCGCCCGTACAACGAAATCGCAGACGCCGTGGACCTCTCGCCGCCGACGGTTTCCGACCGCATCGAGCGCCTGAAGGACCTCGGCGTCGTCCGGCGATTCACCGTCGATTTGGACCGGTCGCTCCTCGCCGACGGGGTTGCGGTCCTCGTTGACCTCCACGTCGAACCCGGCCGCCTCTCGGAAATCCGAGAGGGCGTCGAAGCAATCGAGGGCGTCGAACACGTCTTCGTCACCGCCGACGGCCACGTCATCTTCCACGCCCGACTCCGTGGCGGCGCGGTCGAACCCCTGCTGGCCGACGCCCTCGACACCGAGGCGGTCCGGGAGTACGACGTGAAACTCCTCGAAGACTCGACGTGGCACCCCGAACCCCGCGGCGTCGAGTTCGCGCTGGAGTGCGACGAGTGCGGCAACTCCGTCACCAGCGAGGGCGAATCCCTCCGCATCGACGGCGAACTCTACCAGTTCTGCTGTACCTCGTGTCAGTCGCAGTTCGAGGAGCAGTACGAGGAACTGAAGGAAGCGGCCTGAGTCCTCGAAGCCACGCTCCGCATTTTTCGGCCTTTCCGCCGACCGTTCACCGGATGAGCGAGTTTGCAGTCGGTGAAGTAAGGTGACTCCGTGCGAGCCATGATAACATGGAACAAGACGAATCGCACGCGACGACCACGCGCCGCGGACTGCTCCGGGGAGTCGTCGGCGCGTCGGTCCTCGGCGGCCTCTCCTCGGCCGTGTCAGCGTCCACTTCGTCGGCCTCCGAAGTGTCGGGAGAGGCGGCGACCGACGCTGAGGCCGAAGCGAGCAACACCATCCGCGTCGAGAGCGACGGCGGCGGACTCGCGGCCTACGAGTTCGTCGCGGGCGGAAGCCTCTGGGCCGACGCCGACGCCCGAGGAGACACGATTTCCGGAAACTGGGCCTACGGCCACGTCGGCCCGAAGCGCGGCGTCGATACCTTCCACTTCACGGGTGGCCTCGACCGACTCGCGCTCGCGGGACCGGCGAGCGTGTTCGTCAACGGGTGGCGAATCGACGCCCGCAACCGGTGGCCGCCCAACGACCTGACGCGTCACGACTTCCCCGGCGGCCGGAATCGGATACGCATCGACAGCGACGGCGGCGGGATTGCCACCTACGAGTTCGACGTTCGGGGGTCGGTCCGGCAGGTCGATAGCGGCGACGAGGTGTGGTCCGGGTCGGTCTACGGCCACGTCGGGCCGAAGCGGGGCACCGACACGTTCGACTACACCGGTCGCGTCACCCACTTCCGACTGGCCGGTCCGGCGACGGTCTACGTGAACGGCTATCGGCTCTGAGCCAAACCGCCGTCAGTCGCCGACTCGCGGGTCCCACACGGTGTACGCGAAGTCCTGCAAGAGATTACCGAGGAGCGCCACGAACGCCGGCAGGAGCGTCGTCGCCAGAATCGTCCCGATGTCGCGCTGTTCGATGGCGCGGTAGGCCAACTGGCCGACGCCCGGAATCTCGAAGACGACTTCGATGACGTAGACCGTCAAAAAGAGGACGGTCAGCAGTTCGGCGAAGAACACGGTCAACAGCGGGAGCGCGGCGTTGCGCAGGACGTGGCGACCGATGGTCCGGGCGTCGGCACCGCTGGCCCGGAGCGTCTTGACGAACTCGGCGGGGAGGTACTCGCGGGACTCGGCGCGGGCGTAGCGGGCCTGTGCGGCGAGGAGGTTCAGCGCGACCACGAACGCCGGAAGCGCCAGTGAGGCCAGATTCTCGGCGGTCCAGAGGCCGAATCGCGGGTCGTAGTACGCCCGGTACCACGAGAAGTGGAAGATTGACGCCAGCAGGAGGAGTTCGCCGAGGACGAATCCCGGAATACCGAGACCGACGTAACTGAACGCCGCGGTCAGGCGGTCCACGACGCCCTGCGGTTTCATCGCCGAGACCAACCCCGCGCCGACGCCCAACAGCGTCGAGAGGACGATTGCGGGCACCAGATACGCCAGCGTCACCGGGATGCGCTCGGCCAGCGCCTCGGTCACCGGTTGCCCCGTGGTCCACGAGGTCCCCCAGTCGAGGGTCGCGTAGCTAACCATCCACTTGACGTACCGGTCGAGGACTGGCTCGTTATAATTGCGGGCCTCCTCGTAGGCCGCGACGGCCTCGCGGGAGTCCTCGGACATGTTCTGGGGGTCCGAGGGGTCCGCGGCGGCGAACGAGACCAGCGTCTTGTTCGGGTCGGGGGTGTACGCGAAGACGAAGAACGCGCCAGACAGCAGGAGGTAGGCGGCGAACACCGTCCACGCGATTCGCTTGAGTAGGAACCAACGAGTGTCGTTCACGAGTTTGGCTGTGAATCTCACACCGGGTTGATAAAGTTTGTCGTCTTGATACGAGGTTGGCGGTTCGGTGAGTCGCTCGAATTGGTCGGTTCGGGCAGTAATCTTGGAGGCGGTGGCCCGGTATCTCTTAGGTGAAATTAAACCTATGTTAAAAACATGTATATATTGCTTAGATATAGGTATATTTTGTATTCACTGGTTGGTTAGAAGCCATAGTATAAAATACTCGGAAATTAGACTTCACTTCTACTATTTCCCATAAAATAAAGTTAACTTATTCTCAGTAGACACCTTTTTATTATGCTCTCACTGACATCTATACGATGCAATTAGGGTATTGGCTTGACGAAAGTTACTTTCCACTACCAGAAGACGATGAGCGAAGCTATCAGTATGCCGAACGCGTCTACGACTCAATCAAAAACCGGTATCACCGAGAACGGGGCGGAAAGCTAAAGCCACTTCTCAAGAAAACCGGAGAACACTACAGCGAGGTCTACGCCTTCGCCAAAACGAACGGGAAACTCGTCCTCACTCACGATGATATTACTTTTTTCATCGGCGACGAAAATACGTCAACCGCCGTTGTCGAAAATGGGGCAGATCGAATCACCAGCCAACTCACTCGCGCAGGCTGGCTCTACGCCAACCCGGATTACTGCTTCTCCGGTAGTCCTTTTGAGGATGCAGAAGCAGTCTATGTCTACCGGTGTGATGCGAATGACGACGGACAACCACTAATCCACGACCTCGGTGCGGTACTCACCACGGCCGGACAGGAAACCGTTGTCTCTAATACTGCACTCGAAGATTATCTTGAAGAGCGTTTCCAGCAACTCGCTCGGGTTGAAGAAGTCACGTCTGAGCGAGTTACGGCGTACCGGCTTGCGATTGAAACGGGGCTAAACGACCGCGAGTGGGTGGCGATAACAGCTCAGAATACTGACCTTCGGTTGTGGATTGACTTTGACGAGGCCTATACGAAACTCATGGACCGATTTGAGGGTCAAACCGAAATCTCGAAAGCCGACTTAGAGAGTGAACTCTATTCATTCGTCGGTGAACATACTTCACACGTTGAGCAAGACGCGACCCTCCTTTTTGGTGATTTTGTCGATGCGTTCTATCGCCGACTTCGAAGTCGGAGTTGGGGCGAAATCGAACACGAGAACGAGACTACTTGGTATCGAACCGAAGAAGCCCACCGGAAGGCACTTAAGGAGTACGTTGACGAGTATGGTGAGATTTTGGAGAATCCGCAGGAATCGCCGATGGACGCGGACGCAACACGGGAGGAAGTGTACTCGTTCTTTAATATAAATCAAAGTCAGTTCACACGGCATGGCATCTACACGAGTGGGTTCCTTGACGACAAACTCAGGATGCTCGACTGGATGAGCGAGACTGACGAGACGCTGAAGGAGATGGACGGTGCGGAAACCGCTGACGGGACGTGGGAACTACCCTTTGAGTTTGAGTCCGAGCAAAGTAACGGTGAGTCGGCGACTAACGAAGACGAAGGGTAGACCTACTTGCAGAATCTGGACATATTCATTCGCCACCGACCAGAACCACCCCACACGAACGCCAAACCAAACGCTTTAGTAATCTTGCTATGACTTCCCAATTCAAATGCCAGTCCATGCGAATTGGTCCCGAGGACACCGAGGAGGACGGTAACCCGTGGCGACGGGTTCCGGCGACCGCGCCACCTTCGAGGAGGTCGATTGGTCGGCAGTGGACGACGGCAACCGCTCGCCGACCGGGAGGACGCTCGCCTTCCTGACTGCGCTCGGCGTCCTCGCGGTGGCGTTCGGCTACGACTATCTCCTCGCGGACGGCCCGCTCGTGGCTGGGTGGTCGCCGACCGCGCTCGACTGGTTGTCGCTGGTCGGCGTGGCGGCGTTCGCCTGCTACGTGGTCGCGCCGCTAGCGCAGAATCGCCACCTGACGCGGCGCTACTGGCGGCAGTTGCGCCGGGACAGACTCGCTGTCGCCAGTCTCTGCTGGTTGGTCTTCTTCGCGCTGTTCGCGCTCGTCGGTCCCGTGATTCTGGGCGACCCCGAGACGGCACCGATGGGGATGGGTGCGACCGAAGGCCGGTACGGGATTCCCATCTACCAGCCACCGGTCGGCTTCGGCGTCTCGGAGTACGCCACGCCGGTCTGTAGCGGCCCGATTTCGGGCGGCAAGTGCTGGGGCACCCTCCTCCACCCCTTGGGCACCACCAACACCGGCAAGGACGTGCTGGCGTTCGTGGCCCGCGGAGCGCGCATCGAACTCCAACTGGCGTTCGTCGCCGGGTCGATTCTGGTCCCGATAGCTACCGTGGTCGGCACCGTCTCGGCCCAGTTCGGCGGCCGGGTCGATTCGCTGTTGATGCGCTACGTGGACCTCCAGCAGGTCATCCCCGCCTTCTTCGTCTACCTCGTCGCGCAGTTCCTCTACGGCGGAAGCCTCCTGCTGATGGTCGTCGTCTTCGGCCTGCTCAACTGGGGCGGGGTCGCCCGACTCGTCCGGTCCGAGGCCCTGAAGAAGCGCGAGACGGGTTACGTCAAGGCGGCCCAAGCCGCCGGGAGCGGTCGCCTCGCGGTGGTCCGGCGACACCTGATGCCCAACGTCTCGAACGCGGTGGTCACCGCCATCACGCTCCAGATTCCGATGCTGTTGGTCATCGAGACCACCCTCTCGTACCTCGGTCTCGGCCCGATGCAGGGCCAGTCGTGGGGCTACCTCATCGAGACCAACATCCACGACGCCAACTTCCCGACCCTCGGTTGGTGGTCCGTGGCCGCCCCGGTCGGGTTCCTCGTGGCCACCGTGGTCTCGCTCAACCTCCTCGGCGACGCGCTCCGGGACGTGTTGGACCCCAGAACCGACGGTAAGACCAGCCAGACCGGCGGTACGAACGGCGGAGGACACCGATGAGCGACCCCCTGCTGTCGGTCCGGAACCTCCGCGCCCGATTCGACGCAGAGGCCGGTGGTGACGTTTGGGCGGTAGACGGCGTGAGTTTCGAAGTCGCCCGCGGCGAGACCGTCTGTCTGGTCGGCGAGTCGGGGTCGGGCAAGACCGTCACCTGCGAGGCCCTGACCCGACTCGTCTCGGCCGACCTCGACGGCGAAATCCGATTCGGCGGCCGCGACCTGCTGGACCGCTCCGAGGAGGACCTCCGCGAGGTCCGGGGAGCCGAAATCGCCCACATCTTCCAGAACCCGCAGGGCGCGCTCGACCCGGTGTACTCGGTCGGCGAGCAACTCCGCGAGGCCGTCGCGCGCAACCGCGACCTGTCTGACTCCTCGGAATCGCCCCGCGAAGTCGCTACTGACCTTCTCGACCGCGTGGGGATTCCGGAGGCCGAGGCCCGATACGACGACTATCCCCACGAGTTCTCGGGCGGCCAGAAACAGCGCGTCGTCATCGCGCTGGCCCTCGCGGGCGACCCGGACCTCGTCGTGGCCGACGAACCGACCACCGCGCTCGACGTGACGATTCAGGCCCAGATTCTGGACCTCCTGCGCGAACTACGAGAGGAGCGCGACGTGGGCGTCCTGTTCGTCACCCACGACCTCGGCGTCGCCGCGCAGGTCGCCGACCGAATCGTCGTGATGTACGCCGGGAAAGTGATGGAACGCGGCGGCGTCTCCGACATCTTCGACTCGCCGGGCCACCCCTACACCCGCGCCCTGTTCCGGTGTCTGCCCGGTTGGGGGTCGGCGCTCGACCCGATTCCGGGCGACCCCATCGACCCGGCCGACCCGCCCGGAGGCTGTCGGTTCCACCCGCGATGCTCGTCTGCGGTCCCGGAGTGTGCCGAGGGCGAGCAACCCGACCTGTACGACGCCGGGAGCGGTGAGGGTGCCGAAGGCGGCGGGAGCGCCGGTGAAGGCTCACCGGCCGAGGACCACTGCGTCTCCTGCGTCTTCTACGGTCCGGACCGCGACCCCGGCGTCCTCGACCCCCAGACGACGCCCGAACCGGCGCACATCGCCGAGGAGGGGACCGATGACTGACGCGCTTCTCTCGGTCCGGGACTTACAGAAGCACTACCCCATCACCGAGGGACCGCTCCGCAGGGAAACCGGTCGAGTCCGCGCGGTAGACGGCGTGAGCTTCGAAATCGCCCGCGGCGAGACCCTTGGACTGGTCGGCGAATCGGGATGCGGCAAGTCCACCGTCGCGACCACCCTGATGGGCCTCGAAGAACCCACCGACGGCCGGGTCTCGTTCGACGGCGTGACGGTAGACGAGCGCGATTCGGCCGACAGCAGGGAGTTCCGCAGGCGGGCCGGGATGGTGTTTCAGGACCCCACGTCGAGTTTCGACCCGCGGATGACTATCGGCGAATCGGTCGCCGAACCCCTCTCGATTCACGGCCTCGACGACGGGGCGCGTCGGCGCGAAATCGTCGCCGACCTGCTGGAGCGGGTGGGCCTGTCGGCCGACGACGCCGACCGCTACCCCCACCAGTTCTCCGGTGGCCAGAAACAGCGGGCGGCCCTCGCGCGGGCGTTGGTTTTGAATCCCGACCTGCTGGTGGCCGACGAACCGGTCTCGGCGCTCGACGTGTCGGTCCAAGCCGGGATTCTCTCCCTGCTGGACGACCTCCAGCGCGAGTTCGGCCTCGCCATCCTGCTCATCAGCCACGACATGAGCGTCGTCCGAGAAATCTGCGACCGGGTGGCGGTGATGTACCTCGGCGAAATCGTAGAGGAGGGACCGACGGGGGACGTGCTGGCCGACCCTCAACATCCCTACACTCGGGCGCTGGTCTCGTCGGTTCCCGCGCCGGACCCCGGCCAGCGCGCCGGCGAGGTCCTCCTCTCCGGGGACGTGCCTTCGCCCTCGGACCCGCCCTCGGGATGCCGGTTCCACACGCGGTGTCCCGAGATTATCCAACCGGAGGACTACGACTTCGACCAAGCGAACTGGCGGGCCGTGATGGACCTCCGGGTCGCGCTTGAAGACGGCAAGTTCGACCCCGAGACACCGGACGGCGAGGCGCTTGCTGGCGGGGTTCGGGAACGATTCGGGATTCCGGACGAACTCGGAGATGAGGAGGCCGAGGAGGTCGTCTCGTCGGCCATCGACTCGCTGGCGTCGGGTGACCCCGAGTCGGCCCGGAACCTACTGGCTCGGGAGTTCGAGACGGTCTGCGAGCGCGAGCGTCCCGAACTCCGAGAGACGGAGACCGGGCATCCGTCAGCGTGTCACCTGCACGAGAAGCGGTCCGGTGTGGAGAACTGACCGCGAGGGCGGTTCGGGTTTCCCGGACCGGAAGTTCTCGACCTACGTCTGTCCGGCGTGGTGCAACTGTAACTCGTCCGATTCGACGAACCGAGCGAACACGAACAGCGGCGTTCCGAGTAGTATCGCGGTCGTGACCGTCACTGTCACGTTCGTCATCTCCGCAAGGCCGAACCCGGACCCGACGATTAGCGGGAGGACCGCGAGACAGCAGACGGCCACGAGGAGACCCACGATACTGGCCGATTCGCGGAGCGAGCGTGCCGTTCCAAGTGCGAACATGGCCGTGATGGGCACCACAGTCAGCGCGATGGTGTTCAGAACGACGATGACGAGGACGACGCCTATCGAAAGCCGACTCGAAACTGGCTGATTCCAGAGAACGACCCCACCGGCGACTTCCAAGAGCGTGAGGATGGGGACTGCGACGAGGCTTGCGATACCCGCGACCTTGATTCCGTCGGACACGTCTGCGCGCCTGTTTCTGGAAACGTAGGCCGCCCCAATCGCCGCGACGAGCAGGAAGGCGACCAGCGGGCGCACGTAAACTAATGCACCCTCGAAGGCGGGGTAGGTGATGCGCGAGGCCAGTCCTATCACCGCGAGAACGACGCTTGCGATTCCCGCGGCTTTCGGGTTCTGTTCGAGACTCATTAATTCAATTGACGGGTGAGCCGATTTTCCCTGCACCAACAGTTTGTAGTACTTTCCGACGGGTGATGTCTGGCCGGAATTGTTGACTGTATTTCATATATGTGGAAATGATGTATACCCTATTTATATTTTTGTTAGGATATAAAATGCACAGCAGTCTCGGTTATCTACATTTCTCCCACAAACTGTCGATTTCCATACTAAACTTCGTTTCCGCGAATCGTTTTGAGGGATGGTAGCATACTTCTCTGTATGGCGACAGACGACCCAACGTCCGACGATTCACCCTCCGCCGAAACGTCGTTCGTCCGCGTCGCGGACGCCGCGGAACTCCGCGAGGAGGGCCGAATGGTGACGCGCGCCGACGGTCGGGCCATCGCGCTGTTCCACCACGAGGACGAGTTTCAGGCCGTGGACAACCGGTGTCCCCACATGGGCTTCCCGCTGGCCGACGGGACCGTGGACGACGGCATCCTGACCTGCCACTGGCACCACGCCCGGTTCGAACTCTCCTGCGGCGACACTTTCGACCCGTGGGCCGACGACGTGCAGAGCTTTCCGGTCGAAGTCCGGGACGGCGATGTGTACGTCAATCCCCATCCGGACCCCGACCTCCCGCCGGTCGAACACTGGTCGAATCGGCTTCGGACCGGACTGGAGGAGAGTCTGCGGTTGGTCCTCGCCAAGTCGGTCATCGGACTGGCCGACGAGGACGTGGCCTACACCGACCCGCTCGAAACCGGCCTGCGGTTCGGCGCGCGGTACCGCGACGACGGGTGGAGTTCGGGCCTAACCATCCTGTCGGCGATGGCGAACCTCCACGGCGAACTCCGGCCCGACGACCAGCGTCGGGCGCTCTACACAGGTCTCTACCGGGTGGCCCAGAACTGTCAGGGCGAACCGCCCAAATTCGACCAACCGTCGTTTTCGGCCCGCGACCTCTCGCGCGACCGCCTCGAATCGTGGTTCCGCGAGACCATCGAGGTCCGGGATAGGGACGGCGCGGAGCGGTGTTTGCAGACCGCAATCGCAACCCTCTCCCCCGAGGAGGTCGCCGACATCCTCTATCTCTCGGCGACCGACCACCTCTACATGGCGTCTGGCCACACCTTCGACTTCATCAACAAGGCCTGCGAGGCGCTGGACCACGTGGGGTGGGAACACGCAAGCGAAATTCTGCCGAGCGTGATTCCCCGACTCACCGAGGCCTCCCGGTCCGAGGAGCAGTCGTCGTGGCGTCAGCCAATCGACATCGCGGAACTCACTTTCGACGCCGCCGACGAACTCCCCGGCCTCGCTTCCGAGGGCGAGGACGCCGACTGGGACGCGCCCGAGGGGTTCGCCGACACGCTCCTCGGCGACGACCCCGAGCAAATCATCACCGGGATGAAATCTGCGGTCCGGAAGGGTGCGACCCCCGCCGAACTGGCCGGCGAAGTCGCGCAGTCTGCGGGAAGGCGGGTCGCTCAGTTCGGGACCTCCAACGAGTTCAACGACTGGGACACGGTGCATCACACCTACTCCTACGCCAACGCGGTCCACAAGGCCGCCCTCCGAACCGACTCGATGGCCGGCTATCGAGGCGCGTTCGCTGGCGCGATGAGCGTCTACCTCGACCGGTTCCTCAACACGCCGCCGACGCCGATTCCCGACGGGACGGAGGTCGAGGCCCCCGAGGACCTTCGGGCGGACCTCCTCTCGGTCTTCGACGAGGAGGGCGAGGTCGATACGGCCGGGAGACTGGTCGCGGCCTACCTCCGCGAGGGCGGCGACCCGGCGGAACTCAAGCGGGTCCTCGGCGAGGGCTTGCTCCGCGAGGACGCCGATTTCCACACGCTCCAGAACGTCGAGGCCGCCTTCGAGCAGTTCGACCTGACCGACGACTCCGACCGCGCCCGGACTCACATGGTCGCCACCGCCCGGTACGTCTCGGCCCACGTCCCGACCCGGCGCTCGGCCGAACAGACCTACACGATTGCGGACAGGCTACACCGCGGCGAGGCAGTCCACGAGGCCGACCGAGACTAACTGTATGTTTCTTAAAGAAACGAAAAGCGTGCTTAGAGAACGAGTACTGTTTCCATCTCACTCCGACACCGCGGGGAAGCCCAGCGCCGCCAAATCGACGTGTTCGCGGATCAACTCGGCCGCGGCGTCGTAGGGCGACTGCCTGTTTTGTTCGCGCTCCGGGCGAGACTTCCCCGCGGACTCGAAGACCCGAGCGACGAACGCCTCGCGGACGTTCCGGTTCTCAAACAGGCCGTGAAGGTAGGTTCCAAGCACGTCGCCGGTCGCCGCGCTCTCCGGGCCGAGAGGCCGGGCGATTGCTTCCCCATCCGCCACGGCCTCCGTCACCGCCGACCGGCCCGCGTGAATCTCGTACCCCGAGGTCGCCCCGGTCGCTCCCGCTATCGGCCCGACGCCATCGACCGACCGCGAGACCCGTTCGACGCGCTTGTCCGCCGAAAAGCGGGTCTCGACCGGGAGGAGACCGAATCCCGCGACCGCCTCGCGCTCGCCGGTCCCTTCGACGCTGGCGTTCGTAATTCGCTCGCCGAGCATCTGGTAGCCCCCGCAGAGACCGACCACCGGCCCGTCGAAGTCGGCGAGTGCGTCCCCGAATCCGGCCTCGCGGAGCGCCAGCAGGTCGTCCACCGTGTTCTTGGTCCCCGGCAGAACTACGGCGTCGGCGTCTGTGAGGTCGGAATCGAGCGGGACGTAGGCCACCCGCACGCCGGGTTCGCGGGCCAGCGGTTCGAGGTCGGTGACGTTCGAGGCCCGCGGGAACCGGGGCACCGCGACCGTGACCGCGCTCGCGTCGGGCACGCCGTCGTCTTGCCCTCTCACCGACCGCTCGCCCGGCGATGGGAGCGAAACGCTGTCCTCCTCGGGCAGACCGGGGTCGTCGTAGGGCAGGACGCCCAGCACCGGCACGCCGGTTCGGTCCTCGAACTCCGCAATTCCGGGTTCGAGAATCGACCGGTCGCCGCGGAACTTCGTGATGATTGCGCCGACGACCCGCTGGCGCACGTCGTCTGGCATCAGTTCGAGGGTGCCGTAGAGGCTGGCGAACGCGCCGCCGCGCTCGATGTCGGCCACGACCACCACCTCGGCGTCGGCGAACCGGGCCGTCTCGACGTTCGCCAAGTCGCGGTCGTGGAGGTTGATTTCGGCGATGGACCCCGCGCCCTCGGCGACGACGACCTCGTGGTCGTCGGCGAGTCGGTCGTGGGACGCCTTCGCGGCGTCTCTGGCCGTCTCCCAGTGGTCGTCGTAGTACGACCCCGCCGAGAAGTGGCCGACCGCCTTGCCCCGCACGACGAGTTGGCTCTCGCCGTCGCTGTGGGGTTTGAGCAAAATCGGGTTCGCGTCGGTCGTCGGCGTGACTCGGGCGGACCGGGCTTGGACGTACTGGGAGACGCCGATTTCGCCCCAGTCGGTCTCCGCGGCGCTACTTCCCTCGGCGCTTCTCTCGTCGTCGGGCGAGAGCGCGACTCGGGCGTTGTTGCTCATGTTCTGGGCCTTGAACGGGGCGACCGAGACGCCAGCGTCCGACAGCGCCCGACAGAGGCCCGCCGAGACCGTACTCTTGCCGACGTGGCTGGCGGTCCCGGCGACCAGCAGGGTTCTGGTCACGGGTCGATTGTCTCGGCCATCAGTACTCGGTCCCTTTCCGGGCCGAGTGGCCCGACTCGATGGGGTGGGCCTCCTTCTCGACGTGGGTCACGAGGTCTGCGACCTCGCAGGCGTAGTCGGGCCGGTCGTGGCCTCCGGTCAGAACCAGTTCGAGGTCGTCTGGCTTCGATTCGACCAGTTCGACCACCTCGTCGGGGTCGAGGAGACCCCGGTTCGCGGCGTACAGAATCTCGTCCAGAATCAGCATGTGGACGCCCTCGTCGGGGTCCGCGTCGAGGGGAATCGGTTCGGTGTCGCCTTTGGAAGCCTTAATTATGTTCTTTGCGCGCGCGAGACCGCCCTCGGCCTGCGCAGTGTGTTCGTCGTCGTCGGACCCGTCGAGGAAGCCGTGCCACCCGTAGTGGCCGGTGTTCTCGTAGGTGAACCCCGAAATCTGCTCGATGGCCTCGTACTCGCCGCGAACGTCCTCGACGCTTCCCGCGCCGCCCTTCATGAACTGGACCATGTGGACCCGGTAGCCGTGGCCGCCAGCACGGAATCCCATTCCCATCGCCGCAGTGGTCTTGCCCTTGCCGTCGCCCCACCAGAGTTGGACCAGACCGAACTCGTCGGGGGTCGAAGGGTCGATGGTTCCGGTCGGGACCGGCCTGCTCGTCTCGTCGGTCGATGCTCGCTCGCTCTCGTCGTTCTCGCTCTTTGATTGCTCGTCCGTCATGGTCAGATGTTCTCCGCAAAGGCGTCGAACGCGCCGCTTTCGGGATGGAGGTGGCAGTAGGTGCCCAGCGTCCGATACTCGGTCAGGCCGTCTCGCTCGCCGTCGATGCCGTCGCCGCGGGCCACGTCGAAGGCGAATCTGGCGTCTGACGCGGGGTCGGCGCTGGAGTAGTGGAACTCGTGGCCGCGGAGCGAATCGCCCGCGCCAGCGGTCAGCGTCTCGTCGCGGGCGGTCAGTTCCACGTGGTCGAGGGCCTGATACCGGTCGCGCATCTCCACGTCGGCGGGCAGGACGCCCGCCATCTCGTAGGTCTCGCGGTCCTCGTTCGCTTCACTTTCGGTCGTGGTCAGCGACTCACAGAGGACCATCAGGCCGCCGCACTCGCCCAGAATCCCCAGTCCCTCGCTGGCGCGGTCGGCGAGCGTCTCTAGGGCCGGACTCTCCGCAAGTCGGTCGGCGTGGAGTTCGGGGTAGCCGCCGGGGAGGTACACCCCGTCGCAGTCGGGCAGGTCGTCGCCCGCGACCGGCGAGAACGTCGTCACCTCGGCCCGCGCCCCGAGTCGTTCCATCGTCGCGGGGTAGCAAAACCGGAAGGCGGCGTCCCGAGCGACCGCGATTCGCTTGTCGGTGGCCGAGTCGGCCCGGTCGGTCTGATTCGGTCGGGGTGGCTTCCGAGCGGTCGCCAGCAGTCGGTCGGTCCGGATGTTCTCGGCCGCGGCGTCGAGCGCGTCCTCGCTCAGGGGTCGCTCGTCGCCCATCTCTAACCCGAGGTGTCGGTCCGGAATTTCGAGGTCGGGGTTCGGCCCGATGCGCCCGAAGTAGGTCAACTCGTCGGGCAGGGCCTTGAGGATGCCCTCGGCGTGGCGGCCGCCGTGAGCGCGCTGAACAAGGACGCCCGCAACGTCCACGTCGCGGCCCGCTCGCTCGGCGTACTCCCGGAAGCCGAGAGCCGTGGCGGCCACGCTCTCCATCCCGGCGCTGGCGTCGGCCACGAGGACTACCGGCAGGTCCAGTGCTTCGGCCACCATCGCGGTGCTGGAGCCATCGCCGTCGTAGAGGCCCATCACGCCCTCGACCACGCAAATGTCGCCCTCGCCGCGGTGGTAGTTGCGCCGGAGGCCCTCACGGCCCTCAAGCCAGCAGTCCAGCGTGCGAGACGGGCGTCCGGCGACCTGCTCGTGGTGGCTCGGGTCGATGAAGTCCGGACCGGCCTTCGCGGGTTGGACCGCGTGCCCGTCGTCCTGCAACGCTCGTATCACCGCGAGCGTTGCGACGGTCTTGCCGACGCCCGAACTCGTTCCGCCGAGGAGGAACCCTTTCACGCTCGGGCCTCCCGACGCTGTGTTTCGCTGTCTCCTCGCCGAAGTACCATCGTTCCGTAGTTACAACAAGCACAGTTTAATTAGCTGTGGTTTCGGCCGTCCCGGTCGGCGGTCGGAGAGAACGGACAACTTAATTGAGGTATAACAAATAATATTATGGATGAAAGAATTAATTTGATACTTGCACTTTGGTTCCACGTCGCTCGCTGTCGCTCACCCCTACTCTCACCCACCCGGTGCTGTTCGGCAGTGGCGGCCGAAATTCCTCCGTTGTCGCTCCCGGCCACCAGTACAACCGCAGTAGTACAAGCAAGATTGAAGTAAGTAAAAAGTATTTGTATAACCGATGAACGAAGACAGCGGTGACCGCCGTGGGGCGGACGCCGACGAGGAGCACCGCGCCGACCGCTCGTCGCTCGGGCCGGGACCGGACGCCACCCGACCGAGCGCCGGGTTCGAGTCGCCCGCCGACACGGCGGCGGAGTCAGACCGGGCGAGAGCGACCGACCGAACCGGGGCGTCGTCGCGGGTCGATTCCGTCGGCGATTGTGCGACCACCGATACCGTGGACGGAACAGACGGCGCTTCGGCCGGGAGCGCGCCGGAACCTACCGACGCGGAATCCGCGGACACGTCGGCCTCCGCGCCTATTTCCGGCGGCAAAGTGTACCTCGTCGGCTCCGGACCCGGCGACCCCGGCCTGCTCACTCGCCGAGCGTGGGGCCTCCTCGAATCTGCCGACGCGGTTCTCCACGATTCGCTGGTGGGGGAGGCCGTCCTCGACCAACTCTCCGAGTCGGTCGAAGTCGTCAACGTCGGCAAGCGCCCGCCCAATCGGACCTCCCAGAGCGAAATCAACGACATGCTGGTGGACCGCTCGCGCGACGGCGAGGCCGTCGTCCGACTCAAGGGCGGCGACCCGCACGTCTTCGGGAGGGGCGGCGAGGAGGCCCAATACCTCGCGGACGCCGACGTGCCATTCGAGGTCGTACCGGGCGTGTCCAGCGCCGTCGCCGCGCCGGGGGTCGCGGGCATCCCGCTGACCCACCGCGACTGCGCGTCGAGCGTCACCGTCATCACGGGCCACGAGACTCCCGACAAGGACGAGAGCGCGCTCGACTGGGACGCGCTGGCCGACACCGTGGTCAGCGGCGGCACCCTCGTCGTCCTGATGGGCGTCCGGCGACTCTCGAACAACGTTTCCGCGCTCCGGGACCACGGCGTCCCGGCCGACACCCCGGTTGCGATGGTCCAGAAGGCGACGTGGGGCGACGAGCGGACCGTCTCGGCCACGCTGGCGACCATCGAGGACGCGAAGCAGGAGACCGGCATCGAACCACCTGCGGTCACGGTGGTCGGCGACGTGGTTGGCGTCCGGAGCGAGACGAGCGAGTGGTTGGACAGGTGACCACTGCCGCCGATAGTTCGCTGTGCGCAGTTCTGCGTGCGGCGAGTATCGCGTCGAGTGAGGTTTCTGCGAACCGCCCCGACTCGTTGTCAAAACATATTTGGGGGACGCGCGCATCGACAGAATCAAGCCCAATTGGAGTAATTAAAATTCAGTTGATTGGGCGGCGCGAGGACAACCAATGACAGAGGAAGCACTCGTACTCGTCGGCACGGACACCCCGGACGCACGCGACGTTCTCCGAACGCACGCCAACCGCCTCCGAAACCGAGGAGTGGCCGAATCGGTCCACACCGCGTTCTACGGCGCGGAACCCATCGCGGACCTGCGCGAGACCTTCGAGTCGATTTCGGCCGACGCGACCTACGTGGTCCCGATGCGGACGGCCCACACCCACGGGACCACCGACGACGTGCCCGCCGCGCTCTCGTTCGTCTCGGGCGACGTGCGCTACTGCGAACCCGTCGGCCGGAGTTCGGCCGTGACCGGCGTGCTGGTCGAGCGAGCGACCGCCCGCGTCCCGGCCTCGTCGTCGGCCTCCGTCGTCGTCGTCGCCTTCGGGAGCAGTTCGCTCCCCTACCAGCGCCAGACCGCCGAGTACCACGCCGCCCGCATCCGCGACCAGACCGACTACGGCGAGGTCGTCACAAGCTATCTCGTCCAGAACCCCGCCGTCGAGTGCGCCCGCTACAACGTCTCGAACGACCGCGCGGTCGCCGTCCCGCTGTTCGCCTACCGGACTGAGGCCACCGACGACCGAATTCCGGCGAAACTCGAACTCGACCGGGGCGGTATCGAGTACGCCGACCCATTGGGTGCCCACCCGCGAATCACCCGCGCCGTCCGCGCCGAAGTCGAGAAACAGCGCGTCCTCGCCGGCGACGACGCCGCCGTTTCCTTCGAGGCCTCGCTCGCACAGGCCCGGCGACCGGTGGCGACCGACGGCCGCGGCGCGCTCTGATTGGCTTTCGGTCCTCGCTACGCTTCTTCTCCGAACATCCGGCCCAGAACCGCCCGGACTCCGAGCGCGAGGACGACGAATCCCGTGAACCCGACCCCTATCCACGACCACTCGGTCGCGCCGAGCGCAACCACGCCGAAGGCGGCCCGAATCGGCGTGTAGAGAATCCCCAACTGGAGCGCCAGCGTCACCCCAATCGCAGACACCAGCCACCGGTTCGAGACGACCGAGAGGTCGTAGCGCGACCGAATCAGCTGAATCCGGACCATCTCGATGGCCACGAGGAAGGTGAACAGCACCGACTGGGCTGTGACGAGGGTCGCCTCCACCAGTCCGTAGAAGAACAGCGCCAATCCCGTCACCGTCATCAGGACGCCGATGACTCCGATGGAGACCATCACTCGGCGGTTCACCACGCGCTCGGTGGACTCTCTCGGCGGGCGCTTCAGCACGTTTTCCGACTTGGGGTCGGCCCCGAGCGCCAGCGCCGGCAGGCCGTCAGTCACCAGATTCACCCACAGGAGCATGACCGGCGTGAGGACCACGGCCTCGTCGGCCCCGGCGAAGGTCTCGGGGAAGAACGCGGCCCCGACCAGCGCGCCGACGAAAACCACCAGCACCTCGCCCGCGTTGGCCGACAGCAGGTAGTTGACGAACTTCCGAACGTTGTCGAAGACCCCGCGGCCCTCCGCCACCGCGTCCCGAATCGTGGCGAAGTTGTCGTCCCGAAGCACCACGTCGGAGGCGGTTCTGGCCACGTCGGTCCCGCGCTGGCCCATCGCTACGCCCACGTCGGCGCGCTTCAGGGCGGGGGCGTCGTTCACCCCGTCGCCGGTCATCGCCACCGTGTGGTGGTTGTCCTGCAACGCTCGCAGAATCTCGACCTTGTGGGTCGGCGAGACGCGGGCGAACACCTCGACGCTCTCGACGCGCTCGGCGAGTTCGTCGGCGGAAAGCGCCTCGACTTCCGGCCCGGTCAGCGCGTCCTCGGGGTCGAAGCCCAGTTCCGCGCCGATTGCCTTCGCCGTCTCGACGTTATCGCCGGTCGCCATCACGGTCCGAATCCCGGCCCGCCGGCAGTCGGCCACCGCGTCGGCGACCTCCGGTCTGGGCGGGTCCATCAACCCGAGGAGACCGACGAAGGTCAACCCACTCTCCAACTCGTCGTCGGGCGCGTCGGGATTGACGCCGACCCGGCGCGCGAACCCCAGCACCCGGAGGGCGTCACCCGCGAACTCGCTGTTCGCGTCCAGAATCTCGGCCCGCCGGTCGTCAGTCAGCGGACTCTCCTCGCCGTCCTCCAGCACCGAGTCGCACCGCTCCAGAATCACCTCCGGCGCGCCCTTGACGTAGGCCGTCGGAACGTTTGCGTTTGCGTTTACGTTTCCGCTTACGCTTTCGTTTTCGCTTTGCTCGGCCACGACGGTCATGCGCTTTCGCTCCGACGAGAACGGAATTTCTCTGCGGCGCTCGCGGTGCCACTCGACGCCGGCCTCGTCGGCAGACCGGACGAGTGCGACCTCTGTCGGGTCACCGCGATATTCGTCCGTCGCTCCGTCCTCGGCGCGCTCGGCGTCGTTGCAGATTGCGCCGGTCCGGAGGAGGACGACCAGTTCCGGCGGGATGGTACCGCTCCCGTCGGTTTCGGCGCGCTCCTCTGCTCGGGCGGGGACTGCTTCGCGCTCGCCGGTCGGCAGGACGAGGGTCTCGCCTCCGGCGTAGGCCCGCCGGACCGTCATCTCGTTTTCGGTCAGGGTCCCGGTCTTGTCGGTGACGATGGTGTCCACCGCGCCGAGGCTCTCGACCACCGGGAGTCGCCGGACCAGCGCGTCCTTCCGGAGGAGTCGCCGGGACCCGAGCGCGAGCGTCAGCGTGACCACCGCGGGCAGGCCCTCGGGCACCGCCGCGACTGCCAGCGTCACCGCCACCAGCAGGACCGAGATGGGGGCGGCACCGGTGAACAGCAGTTGGACCACCGCGACGAACGCGATGATTGCCAGCGTCAGCCCCGCGATTCGCCTGCCGAGGGCATCGACCTCCTCCTGAAACGGGGTCGGTGGCTCGTCGGTCGTGCCCAACTGCTCGGCGATGGCCCCGACTTCGGTGTCCATTCCGGTCGCCACCGCGATTGCCGTGCCTCGGCCGCCCACCGCGTGGGTGTTCATGAACACCATCCCCTCGCGGTCGGCGGGAGGCGCGTCGGCCCCGACCGCCTCGGTCGATTTCTCGACGCTGGCGCTCTCGCCGGTCAGCGCCGACTCGTCGGTTGCGAGGCTCTCGGCCCGAATCAGTCTGCCGTCGGCGGGAATTACGTCGCCCTGCGTCACGAAGAACACGTCGCCGGGAACGACCTCGCGGGCGTCCACCGTTCGCTTCTCGCCGTCGCGCAGGACCGTCGCGTCGGGCGTCGAGAGCGACCGGAGCGCCTGAATCGACTGCTCGGTCCGGTAGTCCTGCGCGAAGCCGAACAGGCCGTTGGCCAGCAGGATGGCGAAGATGAGCGCGGCCTCGGCGTACTCGGGGTTCTGGCCCGGCAGGAAGCCGACGCCGAGCGAGAGGAGCGCGGCGACCACCAGCAGGTAGGTCAACCAATTGCGGAACTGGGCGACGAACAGCGCGAGCGCCGATACCTCGCGCTCCCCGCGAATCTCGTTCGGGCCGTACTCGTCGTAGCGTCTCTCGGCCTCGGCTTGGGAGAGGCCCTCCTCGGTGGTGTCGAGGGCATCGCGGACCTCGCTGGGGGGTTCGGCGTGCCAGTCCATCGAGAAGACCGTCGAAACGCACGTCGTCCAGTTCCGAAAACGTACCGGGCTACGCGAGGTGGCCGACCGCGCCAGACGCGGACGCAGACTCGGCTATCGGTCGCCCGGCGTCGCTCTCCCGGTCGGTTTCGTCGCTGTCCGACTGGTAGTCGTCCCAGTGGTCGTCGTCGTAGCCCAATCGGTCGGCGATGTCGGGATTCGTCCGCTCGAGGTCGTGCTGTGGGTCTCCGTAGCGCGCCGGGTTTCCGACGCCGACGGCCTCGTGTTGGCGCTCTCCGTACCGAGTCCGCTCGATTCGCTCGCCCGGAATCCGTGGCTCGGACATGTTTTGACCTCCCGACGTGGAGTTCGTTCCCGAGTCGCATATCAATCGTCCTCGATTCCCGGCCTCCGAGAAATTGGCAACTGCCTGAGGACAGGCGCGAAACCCGAGCGTTTTCGATTTCGTTTACGCAAACGTAAACGCAAACTGCTCCGAATGTCCGTCTCCTCGGGTTCCCGCTACCGTGCCTCTCCTTCTCACGCCCCGGATTGACGTACCTTCGGCTCACCGGCTTTCCTCGAAAGAATATACCTCGTGTACCCCTACCCGAGGTATTCGTTCGGTCACACTAATCGCTTAAATGCTTTGTGTTCCTCAGCGGGACTGGGCTGTCGAATCGCCCGTCCTCGTCGTGAGACTCCGAGAGGAACATCGGGACCGATAGACTCCTCTGTAATTCTTTGCCACTGGAATTTATTTCTCTACTATCGGTAAATACGTCTACGAGTGCGGTCGAGGCCCCGATGTCGAGGCCAGACACTTACTCCGTCGCGGTCGGCGCGTCGTCGTCGAACACTAACTTCGACCCCGGACCGACGCCGGTCCGATTGGCGAACCCGCGCGGGAGTTCCACGACGTACTTCGCCGGTCCGTCGCTCGGGTAGTTCGCCAGTTCACCGGTCGAAGCGTTCGGTTGGACGCTGGCGTGCTGGACGTTCAGCACGGTCCCGTTCTCGGCGACGAATATCATATCCAGCGGAATCAGGGTGTTCTTCATCCAGAACGAGACCTGCCGGGCGTTCGGGTAGACGAAAACCATTCCGGTGTCGTTGGCCAGCGACTCCCGGTGCATCAACCCCGACCGGCGCTCGTCGGGTTCGTCGGCGACCATGAGCGATACGGTGGCGTTCTCCTCGTCCTCGACCACGAACGTCGCGTTGACGACTCGCTCTACGTCGGTCGTCGTCGGCGGTGCGGGCGAGTCGGCCTGCCGATTCGCGTCGGCCAGCGACCCGTCGCCGGTCCCACCGATTCCCCCCATACAGCCAGCGAGCACGACCAGTGCCCCCACCAGAAGTACCGCGTGTGGCCTCATGTTGTTACTATACTCCTCGGCCGACCAAAAAGGTTAGACGGCGACGAACAGGAAGCCGACGAGTAACGACAGGGTGACGACCAACTGGACCACGGCCGAACCGAGGACCCCGACGGCGGCGAAGACGGCCGCCCGAGCGCCCTGTCCCGCGCTCTTGGTTCGGTAGAACTCGGCGGCGAACACCGTGCCAGCGATGCCGAGGACCAAACCGATTGGCCCGGCGACGAAGAACAGGGGGATGCTCACCAGACTCGCCAGCGCGGTGGTCCGCATCGACGCGCCGCCCGCGTTCGCGGCCAGCGCCCCGCCGAACTGGTCGGCGACGATTGCTAACAGTCCGACCAGCGTGAACGCGACCAGCACCGCGAGGCCGGGCACCGCGTAGCCCGACGACCACCAGTAGAGGTAGATTCCCACCAGCGACAGGGCCGCGCCGGGAACGACTGGCACAACGCTTCCGACAACCCCCGCGAGGAGAAGCGCCACGGCTACGAGAAAGAACACGTCCATGCCCCGGTTTTCGGTCTCGCACCGGTTAGCGATTCCGGCCTTCGAGTCGGCAGGCTCCT